>JAJZVQ010000019.1 GCA_021845575.1 Microcaldota archaeon
ATATTAAACGTTTTAAGGTTCTCGAATCTTTCTTGTATTATGTTATAATCAAAATATCCTTGAATCTTACCACTTTGATCCAGTATATCTATGAATACCAATTTTCCTGCTTTTCTTATCGCCATTATTCTACCGGCTATAGAAACTTCTTTACCTGCATATTTTTCAAAATCCCCTTTTATATCTAAGGCTTTTGAGGTCGTTTTAAACGAATATGGAAAATCTGAAAGTGCATTTGACAGTTTTTCTTCATTATTGCTCTCTTCACTCATCGAATCATAAGATTATTGAAAAGAATATTTATAAATATGAATGAAAAAATCCAAATAATTCTGGCTCTAAATTTCTCACCTAAGGAAAAGTTTACAAGTAAAGCCCGCAATTAAACAGGCTTTACTTGTTGTTTATTGGAGGTGAGATTATTAGAGTGTTAGTCGCCTTGCCAGCATCAAATTTGTAATAAACTTTGTGACCGAGTTGATATCTTTTTAATAAATTTCTTTTGTACAGGTTGGTCAACCTCGCAGCAGCTGCATTTCTTCCCTTATAATTCATTAATTTTTTGATATCGTCTGCACATACCATATCTTTTATTTGTGCGAATTGTATGATTTTTGCATCGAGTTCGGATAATGGGATCTCTTCAAGTGCAGTATTATGCGATTTTTCTTCAACTACTTCCTCATCTTCATTACTTATATCCGAATTCATTTGAGATATCGCATCTGAAATGTTTTTAAGCACCATTGTTGTTTTTCTGTTCTCATCGACCATGAATTTAAGTAAGGATAATAAATTAGTGTTTGTTTCCTCTGTTTTCCCTTTTTCCTTTAAAAATTCTAAATTCTTTGAATTGTTTATAGTAGAGAGCTTCTCCAATTGCTCTTTGATATTTCGCAACTCTTTCCCAATCCCCTTTTTTTCCATAACCCCACTTATTAAGTAATTGTTAATCATTATGCAGTCATAAATCAATCATTAAACAATCATATAACAATCACGATTTAATCATGACTATTATTATTGATAAAGTATTTAAATATTTCGCATACGCAAAATAAATCATGGATTAGCGGAATTTTGGTTTGAATTTTATACAAGCTGCCTTAAGTATAAATAGGTCTTTTTTTATTGATTGGTTGATTTGGGATAGAAAGTTTTATTATTTTTTATATCAAATAACTTATTTAATTAGTGATGCAAATGCAAGAAATAGACTTGCCTCTCGAAAAATTAATTAAATTGAAGGCAAAAAAGAAAATTCTGGATAAGATAGAAAATTATTCGAAATGCAGGATAACAATCGGGGATAAATCGGTAGTTATAGAGAGCAAGGAACATGCAGATGCATACGGTGAATTCTTGGCATATAACATAATCAACGCTTTTGAAAAGGGTTTTGATATAAATACAGCATTTCTTCTTGTTAACGAGGAGTATTATTTTTCATATATAGACATAAATCAGGTATGGCCGGATGAAAAAAGGAAACGCCAGATAAAAGCAAGGATTATCGGAGAAAACGGGAGGACAAAGAGGTATATAGAAAGCGTGAGCTCGGCCAAGATAAGCGTGCATGATGATTTTGTTGGATTTATAGGCAAGGTAGATAATATCGCAGAAGCTGAAACCGCAGTAAGAGCTATTATAAATGGCGGAACGCATAAACAAGCATATAATAAGATGGAAGCGCACCACAGAAAGAATAAATCCAACGCTTTTATAGATTATTGATTCGTGAGAGGTGACCGAATGGCGATGGGAAAAGACATATTTAACGAATTCAAAGAACATTCTATATCGGAATTTTTTAAAAAAAACAGGCAGATGCTTGGTTATTCGAGTACTGTGAGATCGCTTGTAACCGTTGTACATGAATATGTTTCAAATTCTATAGATGCAACCGAAGAAGCTGGAATACTTCCGGATATAACAATAAAATTAGAGAAAATCTCAGAAAACAGGTATACTGTAGAGGTATCAGACAACGGACCGGGAATACCCAAGAATATTGTCGGAAGGGCGTTGGGGATGATACTTGCAGGAACAAAGTTCCATAGAAATGTTCAGCAGAGGGGGCAACAGGGCATAGGGGCGGCAGGATGCACTTTATTCGCTTTAACTACTACTGGAAAGCCGATACATGTCATCTCTTCAATGGATTCAGGAAGGGCATTTTCATGCGATATATCGATAGACACCTTGCATAACAAACCTATAATGGGAAATTTTGTCGAATTGGAAGAGGTAAAAAGAGGGCTTACTGTAAAGGGAGAATTTGGCGACGTAAAATATGATACAGGAGAACACAGCATATTCGAATATCTGAGAAGAACGGCGCTTTCAAACCCACATGTTCAGATAACCTTTATTGATCCTAATAACAAGGAAGTCATATTTCCAAGATCCATAGATAAAATACCAGAAAAACCGCGAACGGCGAAACTTCATCCATTGGGCTTGACTATAAGCGATTTAATTGAAACTGCTCATTCATCCAAAAACAGCAAATTGTCAAATTTTTTGATGGAGAATTTCGCAAGATTTAGCCAGGGAAAAATTAATGAATTAAAAGGCATGTTGGATGTGGATTTTGACAAAAAACCCAGCGGATTGACATGGGAGGATGCGGAAAAGATAATAAAAGCTTTTAAAGAGATAAAATGGATTGCGCCAGAATCTGCGCATATAATGCCTATAGGCGAAGAACAGATAAAAACCGCATTAAAAAATATAATGAATCCGGACTTTATGTATGTTGTTGAAAGAAAACCGAAGGTGTTCAGAGGCGGTTTTCCGTTTATAGTGGAAGCGGCGATAGCATTTGGCGGAAGCGCCGGGAAAAAATCCGAGGAGGGGTATTCTGGAAATGTGTTGCGCTTCGCAAACAAAGTGCCGCTTCTTTTTGATACCGGAAATTGCGCAATAACCGATGCAGTCAAGGAAATCCAATGGAAAAGATATAACATAGACATGGAGAAGCAGCCCGTAAGTTTGTTTGTGAATGTTTCTTCCGTACACATTCCGTATTCGGGTGTCGGCAAAGAATCGATATCGAAAGAGGCAGAGATAATAGAGGAAATAAAACTTGCATTGATGGACGCTGCAAGGGGTCTCCAGCACTTTATATATAAAAAGCAAAAGTTGAGCCTTTTTGCGGGCAGATATAAAACAATAATGAGGTATACGAACCAGCTTTCAAAAGACCTAAGCCAGCTTTCGGGGAAGGATAAAGAGATAATACAAAAAATGCTGGAAAAAATTGTGGAAGAGCACTATCCCAGAAATAATAAAGAGGATGTTGTTGAAGACGGAGCAGAAAATAATTTAGAGGATAAGGAATGAACTATGCTAGTGTTGATTCTGGCGTGTCGGCATCCAACAACTTTATTTTTTCTGAATTTATATAAAATTTGAGTTTCTCTATATCCTCTCCTTCCATGGAATATAGCTTCTCCTTGAATTCGTACATTAAATCATAATTAAGAAATGCCAGATACGTCTGCCCATTTTTGTATATTGGAACGTTTTTAAATTTGGTTGTATCAGAATAAATTATTATGTAGTTCTTTGAGCCTTTTATTGTGACGATTATATCCGCGTATTCGCTTGTGTCTATCTCTGTAAACATATATGCATGGCTAATAAACCATACTCTAAGTTTCTTGAACGTAGCAAGGTATACTATATCGTGCCCGCTTTTTTCTATCCATTCCTTTGGCGCATACAAATTGTCTTCAAGTAATAAATATTTAGAATCGACAAGTTGATTGAGCAGAGATTCGATGTTATGGTATGTCAAAAACACCGGCATACCCCCGTACCTGATATTGTTTGCAATGGCGGTTTTCACTTCTTCTTCCGAAAGAGGCATATACTTCCAATGATAATAAATATTCAGTTTATCGAACGTGCTAACTATATTGGCAGGTTTGAGTGTTATGTTTGTCAAATTTTGGGATGGCATCGCAGGTATGTCTATATAAAATTCGTCCTTATTGGGACCTTTTATTACCGTCATCAATATTATCATAATTACGGTTATGATGCCTATCTCTATATATTTCCCGCTTACCGTGATTGATATCGGCTTGTTTGATGCGGTATATACAAAATTTCGCGACAGTGTCGCTATGGAAAAATTCAAATTTCCATACAGCTCTGGCGCGCCTTGTGGGAGTGAATATATTATAGTGCCGTTGTTTATTACCCCTTTTGAAGGGTTTTCCCCGTTCAAGGATATCGTATAATTTATATTCGACAAAGGAATTCCATGTATAGTTAGATAAAATCTGTACGAATTATTCGCAAAGTCGCTGTATACAAGGCTTATATTAGGATTTGGTATATTCAAAAATGCCGAAGCATAGGTAAAACCATTTAGGCTTTTTAAAGAAAATATATAACTTCCTGAAGGGATGGAAAAACTTTGCGTCTGCAAGAATGTGAAGTTTTTCCCCTGCGGCGCCCTTACATAAGAGAGTGGTTGTTCAGAAATCCTGGTTGAGTTAACATTATATATAGATATATAGGGCACTATGAGGGAGGGGGCTGAGGAATTTATAAATACTGTCATTGATATGGGAATGCTCTGTTCTTGTATTATGAACGGTGGCAATGAAAGGGATCCGTTAATAGTGTATTTGGGTCTGTATTCGATATAAGAATAAATAGTATTATTGTTTATGGAATAATTGCTTTCGGAATACAGGATTATTCTGGCAGTGCTTGAATTTAGGGATTTGAGATTGTTTACGCTATAATATGGAATCGACGCATTATAACTTAAATTTGTAACATTTAACATTATCCCAAAATTTTTTATTGAGAGATTTTTAATATTTCCGGTGCTGTTTATTTGGATTGAACCCTCAGCATATTTAGGTATCCAAAACATCTCTGATATCGCCTTTGCAAGGTCTGAGGATACTTCATTTGCAGGCCATGAATTTGGATTATTTGAGAATACCACTAACGAACCATTATAAATGTTGATATAGCTCAAAAAACCGTAATCCGCAGAATTGTATTTATAATTTGCATTTGTCGCGCTATATGCAGAATATGACATATTTGCAAACTTGAAGGTTGCATTATCAAAAAAGAAGTTCTTTAATGGTTCCTTTAGCAAAGATTTTTTCAATGTCGAATTATATTTGGTGGTATTTGATGTTAGATAATAAGGTACATTTTTATTTGGAATGACAAAACCGCTTGGCAGCAAAACATTGCTAAAGCTTTTCCCTATATACAGTATGTTCGTGCCTTTTAGAAATAATTTGTTCAGTACGGTATTATTTGATTGGTTGTCCGTAGTATTAAAAAAATATGATGGAAGAAGCCCGTTTAACACTATCAAGATTGAATTGTTTGGGATCTCTTCGACATTGTTTATGTTTATTATGTAAATATGGCTGGTGTTATTTAGGATGCCGTAGCTTACCAAATCCCTTGCAAGATAGTTTTCTATTGCAGTATCATTGTAGCAGAAAAGGCACTCGTTTGTTGTATTTAGTATAAATATCTTTTTCGGTACCGGATCCTTGTATAACGAAGCGTTCACATATAACGTTGAAATATTCCGCATTTTATAATTTATTAGAAAATAGGGTATCATAGAAGTTGCTTGATTGTAAAATAAGAGATTATAAGAAAAAATGTTTCCCGAGACATATGGAATCAATTTTACCTGCGTGGGAACAACAATCTGTTTGGACAAAGATTCTATTGTTATTATGGTGTACAAAAATATGGCTACAAAAACTAATATGATTGTCAAAATTAGGATTAATTTTGTATTTTTCTTTACCAACCTCTTTAATTTTGCAGTATTCATAAACATTCACATATGCCAAGGAAACTCCTTATGATTGAAGGGATTTATCCTTAATCAGCTTTGACAGCAACTTAATGAACAGCCTTGTCAAAAGGTTCTCTTTTTTCCCTATTTTATTTAATATGTTGTAGACCTTTACATATCTGACTTCTTTTTTTACCCTTACATAATAAACCATTTTAACCCCTAACTTCTAGATATCCTGAAATTACCATTTTATTTAGTATCTGTTCTACTCTCGGAAGAGTTATTTTATATGTTTTTGCGAATTCGTTTATATCGATGGTATTACTGTGTGACTCTATCCAATCCTGAACCATTACCATAAGAGATTCGTCAGAGTAATTCTCGAGCTCTTTCAGCCTTGCCTTTAGCACTTCATTCTCTGCGGTAATTCTTGTAGCCTGCGCAGTAAGATTCCTGTTTGAATTTGTGAGCTCGATGTTGAGCCTCCTTAATTCCTTGTGCTCGCTCAGCAGTGAATCATAGCTATTGAAAAGTGAACTATAATTCTGCGCAAGTGAATTGATTATATTGTCTATTGCAGAATCAACATACTGAAAAAATGTCTGTATATCTATCTTGTATAAATCCGAAATCAACGAAAGGATACCCATCAAATTCCTAAGTATTTGGAGCTTTCTCATTTTTTCGCTTGAATCCCTCATTATCGAATAGTTTACGGTTATTTTATTTTTTTCTATGATTATTATGTAAAAAAGAAATGGGCGGTTTTCGATATCCCTGTTTTCAACGTTGAATGCTGTAATTTTGTCGGCTTCTTTTTTGATCGTTAAATTTTGGAGCTTTGAAAGCCTTTCCGCTATCGGATCAAGGCTTCCTGTAAGCGATCCTTTGAATTGCATATTTTCTATTTCAGGTTCGATTATCTCCATGGATGCAGTTTGTTCTACCATTCAAATCAACTTTTTATTCTGTTTAAACTTTTATTTCTTTCTGCCTTGTTGCTTGCGAAGATGTTTGTTTTGTTGTGTATTCTCTTTGTTGACGCGTATTTTTTCTTTATCATTAATCTTTAATTCTGGCATGTAACTGAGCAAGGAAAGCAGATAAAGAAAGATTATTATGCCTGCGCCGGCGAGCAGGGAAATGGGATTCCCTGCTGAAGATATGAATATCATTGCAGCAAATATCACGCCTAACGCGATATAGGTGATTTGCCTTCTGACAAATTTATTCCTCGCTTTTTTATAATTGATATAACACTCCTTGCATACAACTAATTTGTAGTGGTTCTGTTTCTTCAGCACCTTCCTGTTAAACAGCCTTATAAATTTGATAACATTGTCGTCTTTTATTTCTAAGCCATCCTTTTCTTTTCCACAGATTATACACCTAGGCTCATCCATCCAATCACATTACACATTATCCATATCGAGTGTCACATTATAAATTCTTCCCGCTTCTGAACTAATCTTTTCCTCGTCTATTATGTTCATGGCCTTATTTATGCTTACATCGTCCATCCCTATCCTCCTGAAGATGTTGCTTATTTTGTCGTGCTTCATCCCTGCCTTTTCTAGGAGGGACGCGAACATTATTATGTTTATGTGCCGATGCGCCTTTTCCATGCTTACTATTAGGGAAGTAATATTTTTCTCAGGAACTTTATATGAAGTCAATATCCTCCTTAATTCTATTCTGCTTATTGTAAATGTGTTCTGTTCAGCCATTTACCGCACCGATTACTCTAGATATTATCCTTGATATTACCATATCGTCTATGCCAAGGCTTTTTAAAAACAATATAGTGTCTTCAACCGTCACATTGAATCCGGCAAATAAATTTGCCAATTCTACGATCTTTATGGTTCTTCCCTGTTCGTTTATTCTTCCAAATACCTCTTCTATATTTTCATCTGAAAGATTATACTCTATAAATTTATTCTTTAATTCATCCGCTTCGAACTGGAAATCTTTCGCTATAATCCCAGAAGTTATTTCGGCCTGCGTCAATACATCTGACATATCGATAACATACACATAAAGTGGCTCTTCGCCGTGTATTTTCTCGAGAATGAAAGTTTCAGGAAATCTTAGCGCAGTCTGGAACGCCATTTCAACCGCAGCCTGCCCGACACCAAATTTTGTTATTTCGGTTCTTATAAAGTCGGAGAAATTGAGCGAACCTTGTATATAATTTATAAATTTCTCGAATTTTATCCTTAATATGAATGTAGTTCCGACGTTTGAAAATATTGCCTCGTTTATATCAGTAGGGTTTTGCGATGCGACAATGAGTGCAAACTGGTATTTTCTTCCTTCCCTGACTATTGTTATAGCGTCGCTTCTTTCGTCGGAAGCCACCTTCCATGCCTCGTCGAGTACGACCATTGTTTTGAGCCCTTTTGTTTCGCTCCATCCTTCGAATCTCATTTTTTCTTTCAGTGTCTGAAGTATGAATAGTGCGGCAAGAGCCCTGAAACGCTCGTCAGGCAATCCGGATAAATCCATGTCCACAAGCCCTGATTGCGCAAGCTTACCCAAATCAATGGTGCTCTTTCTTGAAAAATAATCTTCCCCTTCACGCGCAAACTGCCTTAACCTGTATATCGCATTTTCGAGCTCGGCGGGATATTCATATGTGCCGTCCTGCAACTTCTCATTAAGCAACTTTATTACGTCTTTTAGAGTCGGGGCTTCTTTTCCTTCCGGGGGCTTGAGGGATACTATAAAGCCGTTGTTCGTGTATGTCTGTTCTATGGCTTCTTCAGTAAGCCTTCTCTGTTCTGGGAATTGGGACAGATCAGTAAGCAGATCGAACGAATTCATTATCTGTTTTACCCTATCAAGCGGCTTCATGCCCAATGTGTCCATGATGTTTATAAAGTCCCCTTTACCAAGAGAAACTATTGTGCCTCCGCTTTGCCTTACCCATGCCTTGTATTCTCCCGCCCAGTCTATTATCACTGCGCTTGTTCCCCAAATATAATTTGCCCTTATCAAAAAAGTTTTTATAAAGTAACTCTTACCTGAACCTGTAATACCTACTATTGATATGTGCGGATTTGTAAGATTTGCAAACGTCCATGAAAAAGGGACCTTAAACAGTTTTGTAATTCCTATGTATATAGTCTTTAACGGGTTTCCTACGAGCACCATTGGCGGGGGCTCTGGCGGTCGCGAAAAAAATGACCTTTTTGCTATTTCATTGCTCATTATATTCTGGAATTTTATCAGTGTCATCTAATCATCCCTGTGTATCAAATTTGGTCGAAAGCTCTTCGAATGAGGTTGGCAAAGCAAAATTGAAATTGAACAATGTATATACCTCACGGCCTGCAACTTTCATAATCTGCAAATCTAGCGAACTCAGGGATATTTGCAAACTGTTTATCTGCGCTTTGAGATTGTCCACAGCCGCCTTTTCGGTAATCCCTATTGCGGTTGTTTCCACATACATCACTGCGGATATTGGTTTTTCTCCTCCTGAAACCCTATCTATCCTAGTCTGCATCATGTTGATCTTCCTCTGCATTTCCTGAACCGCCATATCACCTGCGCCTTTCCCTCCCTGCATCATTCTTGACATCTGCCATTCATAATACCCTCTTTTTCCCTCAATTTCATCCCTTACCTTTTGCACATCCCTCCCGCAGGAGAGTACATGAAATTTGAATGGGAAATCTATTCCCTGAATCGACCTTTCCCATTTGTCTGGCGCACCAGCGATTTTTTCATCTAAATCCATTTCGACATTCTCTGTCTTGAATTCGAATGCAAACAGATTTGCAGTCAAGTACCCTGTGGCATAATACATGTTGTTTATGTTCTTGACAACCGCGTCCTGCGACTTTGTTATTTTATAATCTTTTGCAGGCTGGAATGTTACATTCAATAAGCTGGTTACAAGAGGAACGACAAAGAAATCCGCCCAATTGAGCATCATCAGCATTCCTATTGTTGCAAACAGTATCAATGCGACTAAAACCCCGTATGCCCCCGGAAATGTGGAAATGAATGAAAGACCGACTAAGGGTACAAGAGCAGTCATAGCAAGGTATACCATGCTTGTTTCATCCATCAATACCACCTTTATTTAACATTTGCTTGCTCTCGGATACCGGCATCAACTGTTCGGGCTCTACAAGCTTTATTAATTCATTTCCCGTGACTATGGACGGAGTTACCCCCAATGTGGAACTTATTCCGGATATGAGATCGCGAGCCTTTTGTTGGGCAAAACTTATGGCTTCAAATTCTTTGTTGCCTTCTGCAGAGACGGAAGCATACGAAACCAATTCGAATGAAAGCTTATCGCTTACGTGTTCTTCTATGTTGCGCCACATCTCCGTCTTACCCTTTGCCCTGTCAAGTTCCTTTTTAAGCGGGGCTTTTTCGGTGCTCTTTTCAGTGAGTTCTATTACCTCATTTTCACTCTGGTTTATTGCGTCTCTGACAGATTGGATATACACATCCTTATTCATCACGTCCAACTGGGTTGTATACCTTATGGGATCCTTGTTGATGCTTATCAGCCTACTTACCTGATTTCCGAAATCGAGTTTTTCTTCGGGCTTCATTTCAGTCGCGGACTTATACAAAGGAATGGTAACATAAATTGTCGCAACATAATAATCTTCGCGCTTGGTTATTATCGAATCCTCTGTCCCTGACAGTCTGTAGGGATATTCATTGCTTAGCACTATATCCTTCTTTCTTTGCTGCAATATAGGTATCAATAAATAGGAATAATAACGCGATGAAAAAGCGAGAATATCCGCAAGCATCGAGAATATGACAAATATTATCTTTAGAGGGTATGGAATTATTTGGGCTGGCGCGGCTCCCGCGATTATGATAAATATGGCTGCTATCGCAAGAAAACCTATGAATACCAAAAACTTTGCATCCATTAAATCAATATAAGATAGAAAATAAGATTATTAATATTTGCTTTTTTTAT
>JAJZVQ010000020.1:0-6345 GCA_021845575.1 Microcaldota archaeon
CGCGAACAAGATAATGAAAGAAGGGCTTTCCCTATGGAACATAGGGGAGACGCTCGCAGAGGACAATACCTCTACAAGTAACATGCTGAATTACATAAAAAGTATTCCGCATGTGAAAGCAAGCATTTCCGTTGAAGCGAGAAGTCCCAAACAAACGGAAGCGGCAGAAGCCCCTTCCGCAAGGGAGGGGTAGTTCACTAATCCAAATCAAATGTTCTGGTTGGGATTTGAACCGGAGTTATGTGATTGAAAGTTCCACACCCTTGGTCTGGTTTGTCATCTTTTTCTAACTCCGTCGGACTATCTATTAGAAATTGCGGATCTTTTTTCCTGTTCTGGATTTATCATCATTGCGAATTATTTCTTTTAGTATAAGATATGCATTTTCTGTGTTATACTCCTCCACCTTCAGGTAAACATCTGAGATCTCTTTTAATCCGTTATTATCTTCTTTTTTGACCAATATGCTTATCAATCTGCAATTTATTTTTTTTAGTATATTGGATAACTGTTTTGTATATATCTTGTCTTCGCCATCTGTTATAATTATTAAGGTATTCACCTCTTTTTTTAATTCGGGGTCATGTCTTATATCCGAGGCGGCTACGCTTATCGCTTTATTTATATCGGTTCCCCCGTCAGTAATTGACCTCAGCAATACATTTTCGATTTCCGTTTTTTTGCTAAACCTCTTATGCGGCGAAAAGTCAAAAGGCCTGATATAATATTTTCTGTTTTCCATTTGCGCCTTTTTGTACAATGCATAGGCAACACTCTTTGCCCATACATCCACATTTCTATTCATGCTAAATGATTTATCAAGCAGTATATAAAACGCCCCTCTTTTAGATGTCTCCCTTTCCAAAGCCAAAAGCTCGCCGGAAGCCATCCTCGCTAAAAATATATCTTCAGACATTGCGAATTCTTTCCGTATTGCTTTGGATATATCCTTTGTTGTATAATATCCTGTAACCATTTCACCGTGTCTATCGTTGAGTTTCTTCTTTTTTGTGAAATCAACAATTTTATTAAATAAGTTATTGGACATTGTCTCTATATTGCTTATTTCTACCCTATTCAATGAATTATATTTTTCCGAGAATTTTAAACCTGTTCCGATTCCTGCGGCGTTTTTTTTAAAAAATTCGGAATTTTCACCAAATTTTTCAATCTCTTTTTCTACTTGCATACTTCTAAGCGAATTTTCCAGTTCATTTAATGCTTCTTTATTCCCTGCCGCCGCGTCTTCAAGCGTTTTTTGTGTATCACCATCTGTATCTCTCATATAAGGCCGCATTTCATTTCTCTGTTTATCTTTTAGAGATTTTGTAATGTTATCAAGCAATTCACCCATTATACTTCTTGTATGCTCTATTGATTTGATATCATTTAGTTCGGTTATTTCTCTTATTTTTCTGAACTCTTCGGTTTCCATATACCTTTTCATCATTTTCCTTATTGATTCGGATATAGCATTATCATTCTTTTCTATTAGTGTGGGCATAACAGTATAAAAAGAAAAGAAAATATCCGCCGCCGCCATTCTCATTTCATTCAATGATTTAAATATGGCTTTTGCTTCGTTGTTAAAATAAGATGAAATCCTTTCTTCGTCGAACTTATACACGACATCTATCTCCTTTATATTCTCAAGATTATTTTTAACAACCATCCTCCCAACTATTCATAAAATTTTCGCATCAGGTCTTATTATGATCTTTGTCCGCCGATTTGCCCATAATCCTCTCTCTGTATTTTTGTACATTATGTACAAGGTTGGCGACTTCGTTTTCATACACTGACAAAATCAAATTTTCATGGTATGCCTTGCACACTTCTTCAGTTTTTTGTATAAGTTCATCTAATTTTTCCACTTTTTCAGAAAAGTTGCTTGTATCAATGCCCTCTGACTTTTTCACTTCCGTATAATAATTGTACAATTCAGTCGCAACTACGCCAAGCTTATGCAAACCGCTATACGTCGGACTTAATTCATGGTTCAATATGATATTGTCAACAATTTCCACATGCTCTTTCTTTTTCGGTACGCAAAAATGCAATGCTACTGCAAGATGTTCCTCTTTTATCTCTTCATCGCCGAATATTACCGAAACGCTTGCGGCTATTTTTAAAATCTTTTTTCTCATCCTGTCCGAAAGTCTGTGTTCATTGTTATTATTTTCATTATCGTCAGCCAAAGAACTCTGTACATCAATATACTTTCCTATTAAATTGACATTCTTGTAAACTTCATTGTAGCGATGCCTTACCTCCTTCTGAATTTTTCTTATATCCTCGGTCGAGATAACCGAGTTTTGTTCTTTAAAAGCGTCCTCATCAAGTTGCCCCTTCCTTAACAAAAGCTCCGCCCATCCCTTCCTACTTATATAATCTACAAAAACTTTTAATGTAAGTCTGTCATAAAATGCGGCATCGTCTTGCTCTTCCGGTATCTCATTTGCGGCAAAATAAATCCCGACTCTAGGAAGAGCAATATCCTCATTTCCATTTTTATACCTGTTATTAAGCATAATATCCAGAAGGATATTCCTTATCGCATTTGATGCTTTGAACGGTTCGTCCATAAAAAGTATTTCACCTTCCTGGACACCGCCTTTTGTAGATCTTTTGAATTCTCCACGCCTTTTATACGCTTTTATATCTATAGGGCCAAGCAACGCATCCGGTTCGGTGTACGGATTAAGCAGATAATAAAAATATTTTGCAGAAGAAAGTCCAGCCATCGCCTCTATAAGATTTGTTTTTGCCGTGCCGTATGGACCTATCATTATCACAGGTTCATTTGCGAACAATCCGCTCAATATACCGAGTGTCTCAACCTCCCTTTCTACAAATTTTTCTAAAAGTCTTTCTTTCAATATCCCTATTTTTTCATAAATTCCGGTCCTATTTTTTATCGGAAGCGAAATAATTCCGCGCAATATCTGCTCAAAGGGTTTCTTATCACCAAAAAAGTTTTTAGAGGTAGGCAATTCTATTTTCAAATCTGTGTTCTCATCAGTCGAAGATTGCTGCGATGGATTGTTGTTTATTTTATTATCAACAGAATGTTTCTCTATAAATTGTCCTAAACTCCCTCTATTCTTATCAATTGATTCCTTTATTGCGGCAGCAATATCTGTAGGATTCTGCGCAAACTTAAAACTATCTTTATCCATTTCAACCCCTTTAAATTATATAAATTATATTAAAAAGTTATAAGAAAGTTTTGTGCTAAAAGATAACCGTGGTGCGCCGTAGCCTCCCTTTTGTTTTAGATGGCATTTGACTAAGCGGCGTATGCCTTGCACACTCATCACATGTTTCACCGACGCGTTTCATCCGAACTGGCAGGCTCGTCGTGTCATTGCAATAAGCCATATCGGTATCGTTTCTGTTTCGGTTATAGGAATTAAACCTTTCATGTTCTGTGTGGGGAGAGCTTCCTCCGAATTAACGGTAAGCCATCCACGCACCACTATACTGATATCGCATATCTAGTTATTTAATCTTAACTATCGGGATAAGGAATAGGGATAAAAAATTGCCTAAAAATTATATGGTACAACCCACAGTCTTGAATCTATAAAATTAGAAAAGGAATAGCCAGGAGAGGGAATCGAGCCCTCCTATGCCGCTCTGCAGGCGGCCGCATAGCCAATCTGCCATCCTGGCGTACAGAATAGGATTTTGCAATAAAGTAAATAAAATCTCGCTAAAGATAAGATATAATAAAGATAAGATATAAATAAATATAAAGGTAATCAATTTATATGGTGTTAAAGTGTATGATGACCTTATAAACCAAGAAAAGGATACTATACCATTAGAACTTATTACAAAAACCGAATCAGTGGATGCAAGAACGCATATATCAAAAGCGATACAGATGTTGGAAAAATACCCTGCATTGATAGTTAATAATGGCAAGGAGTATTATGGAATATTTGATTCGAGGAGCATATCTAAATCAGGAGCGGAGTTAAAGTTTCAGAAAAATCAGACTGTGGAAAAGTATACCACAAAGGTGGATCCGGCAGTGCGAAAAACTACGATTAACGAGCTTATATCCTATTTTTACTCTTCAAGGATTAAAGCGCTGCCATTTTCAGACAATAAAAAGATAATAGGCGTACTTGACAGAAATACCCTTTTAAAGATGCTTCTGTCATTTAAAATGCTAGAAGGAATCAAAGTAAACGAAATAATGTCTAGCCCAGTCATTGCCATAGATAAAAATGCATCATTATCCCAAGCTATGGCAGCTATGGAAGAGAAAAGAATAAACAGGATTCTTGTAATGGACGGCAAAACTCTGCAGGGCATGCTCACATATTTTGGTTTAATACAGAGATATTCGGATATCAATGAGCGTTTGCCGGAATTTGAAACAAAGTCGTATAATCCCAGCGGGATAAGCATATCTGAAATAATAGAAAAGAACCCCAAAACGATCGATTCTGAGGATGAGCTTACAAATGCGACCAGGAAACTTGCAAACAATAATATCTCTTCCTTGATAGTAGTTGATAAGAAACAAAGGCCTGTTGGTATACTCACTGTATCGGATATACTGGAAAATCTCATTGCGAGAATGAAAATAGAGGAGAACAGGATATTTCTTACAGGTTTTGATAAGGACACAAGGGAATTTGAGCCCGAAATAAAGGAGGAATTAAAGGATTTTGTATCTACCATAGAAAAAACCAGAGCGCAAAAAGTAGATTATCTAATGTTGCATCTGAAAAAAGTGAAGGGAAAATTGTATGACATAAAAATCAAGGTCGCCATAAAAAAAGAGGGAATACTGTCTGCGCATATTACCGATTTTATGCTTGAAAGAACACTCAAAGAGGCAATAGACACTCTGAAAAAGAATGTATTGAAAGAAAAGGAAAAATTGATAACAATGAAGAAAAAAACTTCCATAGAAAGTGAATAAATGGGATATAAAAGCGCGAAATCTCAATCGAGCATAGAATTGCTTATAACATTATCATTCGGTCTGCTTATTTTGCTTCCTATTATCACATTTGCATTTCTGCAGATTTCAACCTCAAATTCGGCACTGTCCACTACTGCAGCTCAACAGGTGGCAAATAAAATCTCGTCCACTTCTTCTATAGTTGGTTCACAGGGCCCTCCGGCAAGACAGATTATTAGCATCCAAATCCCGCCTAACGTGAATGCGATTTATATAGGGAACATAAACAACGGAATTGGAAAAGAGATCATATTCAATATAAGCACAAACGCGGGCCCGAGTTTTGTCATTGCATACACATTACTGAACGTAAGCGGCAACCTGACTTCTGAGGCAGCCGAAGCCACATATCTGATAAATGTCAGTGCAATGGCAAACTGCCCTACGAACCCTTCTGTTCCTTGTGTATATATAAGCAGGTATAAATAAATCAGAATCTTTTATAATTCGGTTCTTGGATCTCCTTTAAGACAGTACCTCCCTTAACTGTTTTTTTGAACTTTTCTTCCGCTTTTTTTGAACCTTCGATTCCGAGAAGATGTTTGTAATGCATAGGGATTGTTTCCCTCGCATCTATTGCATTCGAAGCGGCTATCGCTTCTTCCACGTCCATGGTGTATTTTCCACCAATCGGAAGAATGGCTGTGTCAATATTCTTTTCTCTCAACTCTTCCATTTCATAGATAAAATCCGTATCTCCAGAGTGGTATACCTTTTTTCCATCTATCTCAAATATATAACCAACCCATTTGTTTTCTTTTGGATGAAAGGCAAGTCTTTCTTTCTTATTGTTGTACGCAGGGACTGCCGTTATCTTTATATTTTTGATAACTTTCGAGAAACCTGGAAACGCCGCAGTAATATTTTTAAAATCTTCATTGCCGACGCACCCCTGTGCGGCTATTATCTCTGTATCCTCCCTGATTATTTTGATGATGTCGTTTTTGCTGCAATGGTCAAAATGCGGGTGTGTTATTAGGATTAAATCTGCCTTTTCCTTTATGCTATCCGAAATTTCAAAAGGATCTATAAATACAACTGTGCCATTTCTTGCCTTTGCATAGAAACTCGAATGACCTATCCAAAATAAATCTTCCATGATATCACAAAAATTAACCTGCACTTAAATACTGGCGATTAATAAAAGATGCCTCCATATTAAATGCGACAATTATTTGGAATGTATATACTCAAGGTACTGATAAATTAAATATCTTTGTTTTTATAATAAATTTCTCTCCTCCACTTTTGTCGTCGAGATAAGCATGCAGTAAGTCTTTTGTGACCGACACGATGAGTGTTAGTTTGCAGAGCCTTATTCCTAAGATCTACTTTGCTGTCTTTACGGATAAATAACTTTT
>JAJZVQ010000020.1:6445-10704 GCA_021845575.1 Microcaldota archaeon
ATTAAAAAAATATTCTCCAAGGCAGGGTACAAGCAGGTAAATTTTTGGAAAAGTGAGGTTTAAGGTGATAAAATGCAGATAAATAAAAAAGACAATAAGTTTGTAGTGGAAAAAATAGATAACTTGGATAGCATAAACAGTTTTGAAGACGCGCTGAAAGAATTGGCGAATGATAAAGAAGACTCCTTTGCAAGAACTATGGCTTTGGAGATGTTGGCTCTGCGAAGAAAGGATTGATGCACTGTTTGTTTTATTGTTTAACTTTATAAAGCAGGAGGTTTCCTCCTGAAAAGAGATAATTCACTTTTGTTGCTTTATATTTTGTTATTTTAATAGAGGATGGGGATTATGGATTTTGTTGAAATAAAATAAAGCAAATGGCAAAAAGAAAAAAGCCATTATCTGAAAACTGATGAGAAAAGAATTCGCTACTTATAGATGGATTGGAACTTGCTTCCGGTGTCGTCAGTTATATGTATGCACTCGCCTTCGCATTCTATCAGGCACGCCTGGCAAAGAATGCACGACGGTCCGTTTACCGCTGCGGATATGCCGCCGCTGCTTCCGTCGCTTTTGTCTGCAAAATGCCTGTGTCCGTCCTTCACGTTTTCCCATTTTTGCTTTATGGCAGGATCTATTACTCCTTTCCATTTTGCATCCTCAGGCGCAGTATCCGAATTCGCACCGTCGGCATCTGGATTCTCCTTTGTTCCCCTGCCCTTCATTTCAAAAACGCTTACAGGGCATACGTCGAAGCAGTGATGGCATCCGGTGCATTTTGGCTTATCTACATATACTTCCATTTATTTCACCGTCTATCAGCCGAATAGGCTTGCAAGGCCTGCCACTGCTTCCTCATCACTCTTTTTCTCCTCTTTCTTCTCTTCCTTCTTGGCATGCTCTTCATGATGGCTTGCCTGCTGCGGCTGCACTTGGACATTCTGGGCATTCTTTATGACTTCCTTTATATTAACATCCTTCAAAGATGATACGACTGTCTTTGCCTGGGCTTCGTCGGGGGCTATTCCTGCCGCCTTTATCACTTCTAAAAGATTGCTTTCGTTTATTTCCTTTCCGGCAGCGTCGAGCAACAATGCCGCATATATGTATTCCATTATTTTCACCTTAAAGATTTAACATCATTATTTTTAATCTGGAAAATTTAATAATACTAACGCAATTATTCCGTACTAAGCGCCTTTGCGTTCGCGATTGCCTTTTCGATCAGTTTTTCAGTTATTCCCTTCTCGTATATGTTACAGTCAATCCCGAGAGTTATCGCATTTAGATACGCTTCTCCTATCATATCTCTAATAGTATAATTATTTATTATGTGTGCCGTTCTGCTTAGCTGCAGCGCTTCCACGAAAGCCCTTGCCATATCTTCCTTCAGCTTTTCAGGCGTCATTGAAAGGACGCTATCTGAAAAAAACAGGTTTCCTGACAATATCCCAACAGGGGTTATATATGCTGTAAAGGGTTTAATACCGAGGGTCTGCAACGCCTTTGCTATTCCTACAGTTATCAGCTCGCCTTTCTTTATAACCTTGTCTTTAGCTATCACTACCTTTCCCTTCTGTATCTGCACATCTATTCCCGCTTGCTTGAGCTCTGTAACAGACTTTCCGGGCTGCAGAGAAGTTTCCCCGCTTTTTATCTCTATGTCCTGCGGCGCATTCTGCTTGGGCTTCGCCGAAAGTTTTAGTTTGTTTGCCTTTAGCTTTGCATAAAGCTCCGATGGCTCGTCATTGCTCAGAACTATTGCAGAAGTGGCTACCAGATACTCGCTAAGTTTACTCTTCTCGGCTTTTTCAAGTATCATATTCAGGAGATTCTTCCTTCCCAAAATAAATTTTGTGTCTTTCAGCTCGTTTCTGGATTTCTGGAGCAGCCTGTCCGGGATTTTATCGAGCTGTATCACCCCTATATTTTTGTACTTTTTAAAATACCCTACTGAGGTATCAACAAACTTAATCTTTTGCTCCTTTGTGATCATGCTAATTACCTTATATAATTTTAACCGGCTTGCTCATAGTAAATTTCACGTATGATGACCTTACGCTGTGCTTTCCGACTTTTTTTATTATTTCGTTCAACACTGAATCAATATTCGCTGTTATCTTATCGCTGTCCATATTCTCCTTGCCCACCATGCAGTGTATTGTGGGGAGGTATTTTCCCTTGCTTCTTACATTTATAGATGAACCAATATTCTTTACCACTTCTTCAATATTGCCTGTTATGGGTTTCGGCATTTTGTTCCTTGGACCCAAAAACTGCCCGAGTACCTTCGCAATCTGCGGCATCAGGCTGGGCTGCGCCAAAAGTTCATAGTTGAGCAATTCAGTTTGTTTTGAAGAATTTTTTGAAAATTCTGGCAATTCGCTGCTTCTTATCACTTTTGCGTTTAATGAATTGGCTTTTTCTACTATATTTTGGTCATCGGCAATTATAGCGACCTTGCTCTCCTTGCCTTTTCCATAAGGCAATGGGATTGAAAGATTCAATCTATTGTCGACTTTAGTGAAATCTATGCCTCTAAAATTGACTATCAATTCCACGCTCTGCGTAAACTTCCTTTTTCCTTTGTTCTCCGCAATCAAAGTGTCTATAATCTTTTTCTGTTCCGCTTCCATTATAACCCCTCCTGCAAGCAAGATGCAGTAAAACGGGAAAATCAGTAAATCAATAATATTTATAGGCAAAAGAATTTAAAAATGTTGCGCTTATATTGGAAAAATAACTTCTCGCTTTGCGGAATCGCCCAACAACTGAGGGGCGTGGGTTTGGCCACGTAGACAATACTGATAATATTATACTGGCGGATAATATTATGCCGAAAAGAGTTAAATTTTTAATGAGAATGATTAATAATGATTATATGGACGATATGGAATTGATTGGAGAGGTTATGAGAATATTTCCTGAAGAAAAATTCATAAAGGTGTCGTTATCAAAAAAAATTAAGTTAGGCGAAACTATCATAATAAAAAATGGTGAAATCGAAATAAAAAATAGGGTTGAGAGATTGAGTATTCACAGCATTAATATCAAAGAAGGTTTTGAGGGGGATATGGTAGAGATAGGTATCAATAATAAGGAAGATATTGAAAATATAGAATCTGACAATAAAGTATATAAGTTATAAGGATTATATTAAATGGAAGCCTCTGTAGCTCAGTGGTAGAGCGTCTGCATGGTATAAATTAAAAACATAAAGCAGAAGGTCGAGGGTTCAAATCCCTCCGGAGGCTTGTCTTTATTTATACCTCGCCGCTTAAACAACCAAAAGTATAAAAACTTTGACTAAAAATATTGCTTATGGAAAATTGGATTTTTAAAAAAACCAAAGCTGCAGGAAACAGGATAGATAGACTTCTTGTAGAAAACAATATTATATTAGCAAGATTTATGGAGATCATCTTTGGTGTCATATGGATATTAGATGGATCTTTCCTCTTGCAGAAGAATTTCGTTACTATTTTTACCAATATTATTTTAACAGCAGGGGAAAACCAGCCTGCGTTTTTGGCGGGATGGTTCAGTTTTTGGTCGGGTATAATACTCCCTAATGCATATACCTTTATGTACATGATTGCATTTTTGGAATTTATGCTTGCGGTATCGTTGATTTTAGGGCTTGGAAGGAAAATAGGTTATGCGGGAGGATTTATTCTGAGTATTTTATTGTGGGCAATACCCGAAGGTTT
The DNA here is from genome assembly GCA_021845575.1 of Microcaldota archaeon. Lineage (GTDB taxonomy): Archaea > Micrarchaeota > Micrarchaeia > Micrarchaeales > Micrarchaeaceae > JAJZVQ01. Next base: position 10,156 of record JAJZVQ010000020.1, read on the forward strand.
CGGAGGGCCTTATAATTCAGGCGTAGCTGAAATTGGAACAGGTATAATCTATGCCATAGTTTTTATATTCCTTGCAATAACAAGTTCAATACACGGCAGGAATAAATATACTGCGGATTATTACATAGAAAAAAAGGCAGATAAGTGGAAATATATCGCAGAAATAAATTATTAACAAGAAGTTTACTTATCTAATTATTATTGATATAAAAGTATTTAAGAATCCGGCTTCTTATATATAGATAAATTTACATAAAAATACATGCTGAATTTTTTATTTGATGTTTATATTATTTTTAAGTGATTTTATGGAAAATGAAATGAATCCGTTCAAGAACGCACAGAGCCAACTTGACAAAGCTGCGGAGATAATGAATCTCGACAAAAGCGTGCACGAACTGCTCAGCGAACCTATGCAAAGCGTAATAGTCAATTTCCCGGTTGAAATGGACAATGGAGAAACAAAAAGATTTACTGGATTTAGGGTGCTTTACAACAACGCAAGAGGACCTGGAAAGGGAGGTATAAGATTTCACCCGCAAGAAAATC
>JAJZVQ010000021.1 GCA_021845575.1 Microcaldota archaeon
TTCTCCCATTATTGGAAAGCACAATTGGCTTATTTATTGATTAATACATTGCTTTGCGAAGGCTACTGTATAAGGACTATTTATTATAAGGTAAAGCCGATCCTGAAAAAATATAATATTAGTTTTTCCGATCTGTTAAGATCGTTTGGCAACGACGCCACTATTTTACCGTTAAACATAGGTGATTTGAAACAGGCAGAACTTGATCTTGTAAATGAGGCGGCGGATTATTATATGGTTGCAAAGAGGTGGAAAGAGGAATCCTACCCTATATTTCTTAAATTAGGCGCAACAGGACAGGATTTTGATGTTAAAATAAAAGAGATTTCAGAAAAATGCAATCTTTTCTCTAAAAGGAAGAAAAATTATAGGGAATTATTTGCAGATGCAATAAATTTATCTAATGGGTGCAATACTTATTAGTTAGGCACAATGCCATTTTTAAGATATATATTTTTGTCCGGCTAATAAAATAAGGATTTTTTAGATCCCATCAATAGAAAAATAGGGTATATTCAATATCGCAAACAGATCCCCAAAAACTTTTAGCTGGCGTCAATTTTTGTATATCCGAGTTCGACCGCCTTCTTAATTGAACGTTTATAAGATACAATACCTATCACAATAACAGACAATATCACAAGGAAAAATCCTATTCCAAGGTTATGCAGATTATGTATTTTTATTCCGGTATTCACGCCAAAATTAAGCAGTTCGGGATATATGAGTATGGCTGCCCCGCCGATTAAAAAAGCTAAACCGCCATACTCAAGGACATCGCTGCTGATTGAACGGGATATATATCGTATTCCTTTTATAGTAAGCTTCTTTATTTTGCTTAACCATCTTCCAAATGCCGCACCGAATGCAATCTGCATTGTCATTGTTCCCAAACCAAAAAGAAGCCCTGGCAAAAATCCAAAGTACGCGTTTGGCATAGTTGGCGCCAATACGGTATACACGATAAGCGCAAATGCGCCAAATCCAAACCCTGCTATCAAACCATGCACGAATGCGAGCTTTGAAGGGACTGCCCGCAATTTCTCACCCTCCATAACAGGGTTTTTTTCGTGCTTTAGCTCCATGTTCATTACTCCTTTGCTATTTTTATGTATAAAATAACCCCCCAATTTTTTTTCTATAAAATGCCAATGCAAGTAAAAATCCTTTTTCTTTATGTAAATTCCGGCTATAAACATCGCCAGCCCGACAAAAATATACGTCAGACCGAATGCCGTCGCAGTCATAAATATTCCCGCCAGTGCAAAATACGCAACTTCCGAAAGTGCAGCTCTCTGTATTGTAAAACCGCTTGAAAATACCAAACCCGCTTTCATACCTCCTTTTGTAGTGCCGCTTCCGACAGCATATGAGAAGGTTATCGGCCATGTGTGCTCGTCGGGGGTTATCCCATGCACTATGCCGAGCAAATAAGATAAGATAAGCGCGGTTATCAGCCCGACATTCTGAGGATTCCAAAGATTTATAAAAGTCATGATATCCCATTAATAGGCTTCCCATGCGGGCATTTGGATACTTTTAAAATGTTCAAAAGCATCTTCCCGACATCCTGTCCGATATTATAATCAAACATTCCTGCATTTTTGCATGCAACTTCGGCATTTATTCCGGCCTCGCTAAATATTGATTCAAAACACCTGTGGATCAAAAGTATTGATTTGTAGCTATACATTCCTTTTTGAGTAATGGTTATTACTCCGCGGTTGTTTCTGATCAAATTCTTTTTTTCAAGCCTCCTAACAAGGTTTAATGTTGTCGGTCCCGAAACGTTGATTTTTTTTGATACCTCAAAGAGCCTTGCCATCCTTTTTCCACTGCTTATCTCAGCTATGCTAAATAAACAGTCTCTCTCTCTTTTTGTAAGGGTAACCATACTAATTTATTTAACGTAAAATTTAAATAGTTATACTAATAAAATTAGTATTATACTAATTATTCGGTTTCAAAAAATGTTTTATTTTGTTTATATCATGTAAGCAAATCAGAATAAGAAAACCGCAGCAGCCAGAGCACAGGTCCATAATCCATCCTTTCCGACAATTGCGGATTTTGTTATGTTTGACGTTTTTATTATTTTGTTGCTCATTTTAAAGACCTGCTCCTTTTTATCCCAGCTTTCATTTGCATCAAATTCTATACCGAGCGTGGAAGCGAGCATCGTCGCCGCAAGCTCTTCAGCTTTCTTTCCGGCTATTGCGTCGGTTTCCCCAAATTCCTTGTATTCGCTCAGATATCCATAATTGCTTCTATCCTTCGGTACTGCAAGACCGATGCTTGCAGCCATAAGTCTATTGGGCTCATTTGATTCTATCCTAGAGAGTACAAGGAAAGTTATACCCCCACGGTGCAGAAGCGGCAATGCATTTTCCTTTGTTATTATTTCGCATCTTGGCGGTATTATGCTGGATACCGAAACAAGGTTAAATTTTTCTATTCCGGCATCTCTCAATGCGGATTCAAAAGCCGCCAATTTCGCTTTAGCCCTACCACTGCCTTTTGTAAAGAACACCTTCGTTGGAACAAGATTTCCGCCATCCATTTTAATCATACTACTCCGAATAAAGAATAAAACTAGTAAATAATATTATAATATTCTTTTAAAAATCTTCTTATAAAAATCATTTATATAGGATATGTAAAATATTTTGAGATTTTCATAATTTTTTATTTTCTTCTCTGTTTTTTTGCCGTTCAATATCCCTATAATTCTTTTGGGTATATCCTCTTCTTTTTCGACTATGCACATTGATTTTACTTCATTTGGTATGGGCGAATATGTTGGTATAACTACCGGGGTCCCCAAAGAGAGGCTTTCAAGTGTCACCATGCTCAAACCCTCCCGTTCGGACATGTTGAGCATTACGGATGCGCTTCTCATAACTCTATACAATTCCCCAGTTTTTTTGATGTGCGGTATAATTTTTACATTTTCCTTTAATCCGGATTTTTTTATGATATTCTTGATTTCATTTTTTTCTGGACCGTCGCCTATTAAAATTGTATTTATATTTTTATTTATGCGCTTCAACTCTTTTATGATCTCGAGCCATTTGTCTATTCTTTTTTCCTTTATGAATCTGCCTACAAATATAACATCGTATTTTCTGGTTATATGTTCATTTTTAATATTCTTTATTAAGAAATTGTCTATTACGGGAGTGAATATGCTGATCCTTTTTTTTTCTATATGCAAAATTTTATGCATGCGATCAGATGTTAACGATGAATTGGCAATATAAACGTCACCTTTTCCGACAAAGAGCTTTGAGATATAATAACCGGCATTTCCGAATATCTTGCCAGCATAATCATTCCAATACCCCTTGTCCCATACCTCTGCAACCCTTATAATTACTTTGCAACCCTTTAGTTTTCCATAAAGCAGGGCTATTGGTATATGCAGATATGGGAACTGATCTATTATTAACACATCAAATCTGTATCTGAAAATTCTAAAAAGACTGAGACTAAAAAAAATCGCCGTTCTTATCGATCTTCTTTTATGCCTATAAAACGTTTCGGTCGTTACCGGAAAAAAAGTATGATAATGAATATTATGGTCTACAAAATCTTTCTTCATGCCCGGCCATTGCATAGTAAAAAAATGAACTTCATTCTCGTTTGCCAATACCTCGGCCTCTACTCTGTTTATTTTCTCTATACCGCCCATATGCCATGGATATGGCACGTCATAAACAAAAGCAATTTTCATTCAACCATCATTTTTTCAATGCCTTGATCAGCTCATTATACGGTTTCGCATTAAGAATTCTTTCTTTTGTGAGCCACCCTCTTTTCGCAGTTCCAACGCCATATCTAAGAAATTGAAAGTGACTTGTATTATGGGCATCTGAATCTATCGAAAATAATATCTTATATTTTGAAACATTAAATATATTTGCATCGTTAAGGTCTAACCTGTTCGGGAATGAATTTATCTCTAGGGCAACTTTATTTCTTTCCGCTGCTTCGGCCACTTTATCCAGGTTTATATTGTAGGCCATTCTTTCATTTATAATTCTGCCCGTAGGATGCGCAAATATGTGTATTAACCCGCTATCGATGGCATTTATAACCCTCTTTGTCATTTCTTCTTGGCCCATTTTGAAAAATGAATGAATTGAGCCTAAAACGCAATCCATCTCTTTTAACATATCTTTCTCCAAATCGAGCGAACCGTCCCTAAGAATGTCGACTTCTGCACCCTTAAGTATCTTTATCTTTTTGCCGACCGAATCATTCAGTTTATCAACATTCTTAAAAAATTCCCTGAATCGGCTTTCGTTCATTCCGTGTGCAATCTTTAAGCTTTTGGTATGATTTGTCGTTGCAAAATATTCAAATTTGTTTTGTAATGCAGCTTCTGCCATCTCCTCTATCGAATTAATACCATCGGAATCCTTTGTATGAGTATGCAAATCACCTTTTATATCTGATAACTCAACAAGTTTTGGGATTTTATGCTTTGCCGCCAATTCAATTTCGCCTTTATTTTCTCTCATCTCCGGAGGGATATACTGAAGACCTAACTTTTCGTATATGTCGTGCTCATCTTCTCCAGAAATCATTTTACCATTTGAATCAAAAAGCCCATATTCATTCAGCTTGAGTTTATTTTTTAAGGCAATTTTCCTAACTTCTATATTATGTTCTTTGCTTCCTATAAAATATTGTTGCGCCGCACCAAAACTCTCAGATTTTATAACCCTTAAGTCACAACTTATGCCTGTTTTCAGCCAAACAGTAGTTTTTGCCTGCCCTTTTGATATAACATTCTGTACTTCTTCCATCTCTGTAAAATAATCCATAGTCTTTTCGATTTCGCCAGTAATTGCAAGTATGTCGATGTCACCTACTGTTTCCTTCATTCTTCTTACAGATCCCGCAATTACCGCTTTTTTGACTTTTCCGTTTTCCAAAAGCTTATTTATTATTGATTCAGCTATCGGCAATGCTTCGCCTAATAGTATTCTTCCCTTTCCAGATTCAAAAAGTTTGATACTTCTTTTAAATTCTTCCTCACTTTTAATCCCAAAATTAGGCACCTCCCTTATTTTGTGTTCTTCAATGGCTTTTTTCAAATCCGCAATATTCTTTATTTTTAATTTTTGGTACAATAAAACCGCAGTTTTTGCCCCTATCCCTTCAAGCGAGGTCAATTCAAAAAAATTTATCGGATATTTTTTCCTTAATTTTTCATATTTTTCTATTCTTCCCTTTGTCAGATATTCCTCTATTTTTTCTGCCAAGCCTTTTCCAATCCCGGGTAACTCCATAAGCGCTTCTTTTCCCCCTTTTTGGTATATTTCTTCAATGGGCTCTTGAAGAGACTCTACAACCAATGCCGCATTTTTATACGCTCTAACTTCAAATTTGGAGGTTTCTGTCTCATCTATGCTCAGCATATCCGCTATTTCATTTAATATAAAAGCTATTAATTTATTCTCCATTAATATCTAAATAATAAACAAAAGATATATTTAAAACAATTGAGTTCTGTTAATTTATGAGATTTGTGATATTATGAGTGCTTCAAAGTTTATGCGGGAGATATTTGGGGATGATGTTTTAAAATATTCAAAACTATTATCTGCCGAAAAAAAGATTTTGATTAGGAAATATCCGGATAAATTCCTCGCAAAAGAGTTTGCAACACTTGATAAAAAATTTATATCGATCGCACCAATGGCTTTAATGGATGCGACACTTTCTGATTTGAGTATAAAAGCAGATAAAAACTTACTTTTGGGGGTAGGTCTTTCGACATTTCATATATCCCCTCACGATGATCTTATAGACGAAACACCTGAAAGAAAAGAAGAGCAGGCGTCACTTTTGTACTCTGGAAATATAACATTAATGGAAGGCATAGATAAATTGTTAAAGTACGGTTATGGAAATTTGATACCCATTCTTTTTAAATTTATAAAAACAAATCATTTACTGCAGCAAAAAGTGACGGAATTATTATGGAAAAAGGAGCCGCCGAATTTGAAAGATTATGAAAAGGGAATACGACATATCATTTCATTCACTTCAATAGGCCCAGTTGTGGGTCTTCATTATGCAAAAAAAGAGAATTATGTCGCGGGGATTTCAAAATTTTGCGAGAATTATGGACTAAGCATACAATATATGGATGATATGATAGAGATAGACGAAGACTTGACAAATTCATACTGGTCTCTTCCAATTATACGGGCAGAGGAACTTGGTATAAAAAAATCTATGATGAGCGCAAAGTTGAAGAATAAGTTAATAGAAGAATTAAAAGAACATGCTTATACAAGACTTCGAATAGCTCGTGAAGCATTGCGCGAAAATTTTCCGACACTACGTAAAAAGACGTATCTTATAGAAAGTTTTATAAGGGACTTTAAGTATTAACTTATAAAGTATTGATCTATTAGTGATATTGTGGATACACCAAAACTTAACAAAAAAATATTGGTTTGGGTTGGAGCGGTTATAGAAAATTCTGAAGGAAATATTCTTTATCTCAAAAGAAGTTCAAACTCTTCATGGGGCGTAGGCCAATGGCAATTGCCCGGTGGCAAACTTGAATGGGGCGAGGATCCCGTAACCACTTTAGAGAGGGAAGTTGCAGAAGAAACAGGGATAAAAGCAGAGAATCAGGGGCTTTTAGAAACTTATACTTCACATATAATCGCCAAGAATACGGATTATCATGCTGTGCAACTCATGTACAAAATGAAAACAAAGGATACAAAAGTCAGAATAAGCGAGGAACATGATGAGTTTAAATGGATGTCTTTTGAAGACGCAAGAAAATACGAATATGCAGTAGGGCACGAAAAATTCATAAAAAGATAAACATGGAAAAGAAGTTATTATTGGTAACTGGACTTTCTGGTTCTGGGAAAACTACACTTACTTCGCAATTTATGTCTATTTTTGATTGCAATTTCATTTCTATAAGCAATGAAATGCGACGAATAGCAAGGAGTGACGGATTTCCCAAATTGACTGACTATTTTAATTATTTTGGGGTTAAGAACGGATTTGGCAACATGAGACCACAACTGATTGATATATTGCAAAAAAGGGTATCGGGCAAACCTGTAATCGTTGATGGAGTGTATGACAAGGATTTATTCAAGGATATTGTTTTGAGGTTTGGCAGAAAGAACATTATTGTTGTAAGCATGGACATTGCGGAAAGTGAAAGGCAAAAAAGAATATTTTTTTCCCGGCAGGCAGGAAGGAACACAATTCGTGAAATGATAAGGCGCGACAATTTAAAATGTGATGCGGGCGCAATTGCAATTATGGCAAATGCGGATATTACCCTAAACGATTCTTCAAGCGGCAATATTAGCCGTATAACAGAGAGATTGGGTTGGATTAGGAAATAGATTTTATGAAGCCTGCTTTTAGATTTGAATTAAAGCGGAAACTGGCGCACATAGCGTTGACTGCGTACCCTTTATTATTTTTGTATATGGGTTTTTCAAGGATATTTGATATAGAATTTTCATTGGCATATTTGTTATTATGGTTATTTTCCGAGATTCTTAGGGTAAAATTCCGCCTCAACACACCAACCGCATTTTTCATAAAGAATGTGTCAAGGCATGCGTTCAAAGGGGATTTGAGGGATTCATGGGGTAAGATAAGGTTCCCATTTTGGATTGCGGGACTTATGGTGCCTATGTTATTCGGTAATATGCCTATGCTTGCAGCATCGATAACTCTATCCTTTGGGGATTCGATAAGCGGAATAATAAAACAGGCATTGAACAGATTTGATTTCATTACAGGTTATCTGCCCTCTGTTACTATTGTGGCATTAATATTGTATTTGCTCACGGGTTATCCCCAGTTTGCGGTTCTTTCTCCTGCGGTAGGCATGCTTGCAGAACTGTTTGGCAAATATGCGGATGACAACTTATTGATACCTATATTTGCAACATTCGGATCTATGATTTGACTCCAAAATCCAAAAATATGTTTATGGAAATCTTTTGGTTTTGAGAGCCCCTCAAAAAGCGTGCGGCGTTTTGAGCCCATAAAACAAAAATAATCAAACTGGGATAATTCCAAATTTATTGACTTTTTCAATGTTTTAACCCTCTCTTGATTTTCTTTCTTTGGAGGTATAGAATCCATTAGGATACTCCGGATTTAGCATGAGATACTCATTTATGATATCCCCATTGATTTTATAATCATTTAAATCTACAAATATATCCGAATTAATTATCAAAGAATCCTTTATTTTGCCGATGTGATCATTGTTTATTTCTATATAAGAATCCCTTATTTTAGTATTATCAATAATTAATTGGCCTTTATTTGCGATTATTCTGGTATCCCCATAAATTATTGAGGTTTTACCTATTGCGATATCCATTTTTTTATCGATTAATACAGTGTTTTCAACAAAACCGCCAGACCCGAACCTTTTGAAGCGCCTGATTTTGTTCTCTTCGAGTTTGGAAGGATCCACCCTGCCGTGTTTTTTGAAGTATTCGATCCAGGTATCCAATTCAACAATTATGGCTTTGCTTTTTTTGCTATTCCTAAGTTCTTCCGCATTTTTAATCGCTTCGCCAAAATTTTCAAGTTTTTGATTGATTATAATTATTTCGGTGTCATCGCGATTTTTTTCCTGCATTATTACCATCCAACACTTTTATGATTTTTTAGATATTTATGTATTATGTGTGCTGCCTCCAAAGAAAATTCCCAGTTATACCAAGCTAAATCAAATTGGGGATAATCCCATTATTTTAGCTAATGAAATTTTTTCAAAATCAAAACCGCCCCTGCCGGGATTTGGACCCGGATCACAGGCTCCGCAAGCCCGTGTTCTGTCCAAGTTATACTACAGGGGCACTTAATAATATTTCCCAATACTATTATATTACTTTTATTTATAATTAATCATTAAATGATTGGGTTTTTCTATGATTCATACCTCTCTTACTATATTGATACCCTCCTTTATTGCATTCGCAATCACAATAATAGCAGTGCGCTTTTTCATGGGTTATTTCTCCGAATCCGGGGTAGTTGCAACAGACCGCAACAAGCATAAAAAGCCAACACTTCCGACAAGTCTCGGCTTGCCCGTGGTTTTCGGCTTTTCGTCAGGGTTGCTTGTGTACATATTTGGCAGCAGCTTTAATTTTTATGTTCCCGTAGCTTCGCTCGATTATATCTTTGCAACCATTATTGCGGTATTTCTAATCTCTCTTGTCGGATTTCTGGACGATATAAATGTAAAGGCAAAACCTGTCAAAACTACTGGAATAAAGGATACTAGGAAAGGCCTGAAACAATGGCAAAAGCCACTGCTTACGTTTGTCGGCGCTATACCATTAATGGTGATTAATGCAGGGATTTCTAGCCTATCATTGCCTTTCGTCGGAATAGTAAATTTTGGCATATTTTATCCTTTAATCATAATCCCTCTTGCCATAATGTTTGGTGCAAATGCATTTAATCTTCTCGAAGGATTTAACGGAATCGCCGCGGGATCCGGGGCTATAGCAGTATTGGGGATGCTTATTTACAGCTTTTTTTACGGCAACTATACGGGAATTTTGATATCATCTGTATTATTCGCATCATTGGCCGCCGCATTTATTTTCAATAAATATCCCGCAAAAATGCTTCCTGGCGACAGTTTCACATATTTTACAGGTGCGGCAATTATCGTGGATATGATACTGGGAAATATGGAGTCATTTGGAATAATAATATTTATTCCATGGATAATTGAATTTATTCTGCATTTGTCAAAAAAATTTAACGTGAGCGATCTCGGAATTCTCCAAAAGAACGGCACATTCAAGGCACCTTACGGGAAGAAAATATATAGTTTAACGCATGTTGCAATGAATGTGATAAAAAATCCAAAGGAATGGGAAATATCAATGTTCGTCTGGGGCGTTGAGGCATTGTTTGTCATGCTAGCATTTCTATTAAAAGCCCTTGCTGTTTTCTGAGCGATAATCTCCAAACGACATGCTTCATGCTGCAAGGTTAGAAATAAAAACAAAAAAAACAAAATGACAAAAATGGCAAGTAGGAATTAGAAGCATTATTTATTATTCTCATTATTTATCCTTATTTTTTTGCTGCTTGATTTTTTTATGGATGTATGGTTACTATTTTTATGCAGATACACTCTTTTGGAAGGGCATGTTTCAGCGATATCTATATCCAGATTTGTTATAAGTTTATTCCTTCCAGCATAATTTGCGTACATTTCCGCTTCATTTACGAGATCTTTTACCGTATTCTCAAGTTCTTTTTCAAAGCTTACTATCGCATCTTCATTTATCCTTCTGGCTCCGGCATCCCTAAGAAACTGTTCAATATCATAATAACTAAAGCCTTTCTTATTCAATACAACACCGTATAAATAGTAACTTAAATAAGTTTAAC
>JAJZVQ010000022.1 GCA_021845575.1 Microcaldota archaeon
CAGTACCAACTACCTCAGTATCAACATCAGTATCTACCTCAGTATCAACATCAGTACCAACTACCTCAGTATCAACATCAGTATCAACTACCTCAGTATCTACCTCAGTACCAACTACTACAATATCTTTTAGTGGAAGGATTGACTTAACACCTGTTGTTGCCTGTTGGTTTGTATGCTTTCAGAACCAGTATGTCTTAGTAGGTTCTGGAGATTCAATAAATTTATATAACTACTCTGTGGCCGGTGTCAGTTTGGATGGTAGCATATATTATTTCGACGACGGGTTTTGGGGTGGTACTGGTATGTGGCCGAATGAAGACGCCCCAGGTGATATATCATTGCAGACTTGGGATCTTGGTGAAAATTTAATAATATCAGAATATACTAATCAATCACCTTTCATACCTGCAACCGATAATATAACTTATAACCCTACTACTAACACATTTTCAGGTAGTTCAGTAGCATGGGCAGAAACAGGCTCCTCCTTCGCCTGGGCAGGCATTACCGTCATAGATGTCTTTAATTTAGAAGGTTCTGGAAATTCGATAGTATTAATGGAAAATGGACAGTCTACAGGTGAAGCTATATCCGCAACTTAAAGGTTATAAAACCATTTATCAATTTTCAGATTTTGCGCAAAAGTACAATGCAAAATAAAGAATGATACCCGCCACTCTAAAATTCCATAAAACAGGCAGTTGAAAGTTACAAAAAATCCCTCTAAAGAATAAGGTTAAGTTGAAGCCAAACTTTTCAATTTGTCATTTGCGCACTGCGAATGCCGTAAATTCTTCCCTGTTGTACGGCAATTTTTTGATGCTTACACCATAATACATTTTTGAAAGCTCTTCATTTATTACTCTTATATAACCATTTATGTTTCTTGTGGTTAGCTTGACTGTCATTACCAAAAACGCGCCATGGTTCAACAACTCCGACAGCGAGTTTGCTATATAACTACACTCCTTTGCAGGGATGTTTGCATCTATGGTCAAAAGATCAAACTTTCCAAGTTTCTGAAGCAGTTCGATTTTTTTATCCGGCTGCAGATTTGCTTTTATGTGTATTATGCCGTATTTACCAAAATCCGCGATAGTGTTGATGTCAGAGACGTCCATTAAATTTAATTCCGGTACCTTTTTTGTTATCTTTTTAAGATTTTCCGTTTCTTCCGGATCAGTAATTACCAACAATTTTGCTACTTCGCTGAGTCTTGCATACGATAGCAGTGCATTGTCGACTGCCGCGATTTTTATTCCTTGTTCAGCCAGGTAATGTGTCCAGCCTCCAGGTGCCGCGCCTATATCCAGTGCCTTTTGCACTTTAGTCAAGTCTATACCAAAAAATTTTATTGCTTCCCTAAGCTTGAATTCTGACCTGTTTACAACATTCTGCCTCTTCTTATTTTCCTCCCTGAAATAATCTAAAATATATTTTTCCTTGTCTGTATCGATAACACTTATCAAAACTTCCTTCTCCAAAAATACGATGAATGCTTCTCTTTCGGGCGCATCCAAATCTACACGAAATCCCGACCTTTCCAACGCTTCCCCTATCAATATCTCTATTTCTTTTGCTTTCAATTCAGTTCTGAAGTCCACTTTTTTGACCTCTATTTTAAAAGATTTATCCTGCTCATTTTTCAGCAAGCTTTTCAATGTCTCAATAATTTCCTCATGGATTTCCTTCATTATGCCTAATCTTGCGTTGACAGGCATGAATATATCCACAAAAGAAAATTTTTTTGTTCTGACATTGTACAAAATTTCTTCTGCATCTCCCTCTATTTCTCCGATAAAAACCCTAATCTCCCTATTTTCCCCACTCCTGAAAAATTCGCTTTCAGGAAACCTGTTCTTCAACTCTTTATATGCGGTCTGGGCAAACCTGCGATCCGTAAAAATTATATAAGTATTTTTTGCCATTTTATTTACCGGGTTCTTCATTCTGGGAAGCATGAAAGTTTTCTTTATTACCGTATTTATAATCCTCAAATCTTTTGTGATTCTTTCAAAGGGGCGCAATTGGGTTTATGCTCAACATAACTTTTCGTGTTGGTTTTCCCTGTTATATATTCTTTTATAATATTTTTGTCAAATAAAACCTCTAAGATATTTTTTCTATAGCCAAACCAGTTTCTTCTCTCAAAATTTCAAAATGTTTGATATCCTTTGTAAGTACAACAGCATTGTTTTCAAGTCCCTGTGCAGCTATCGATATATCAAAATCATCAATTTTTTTGCCTTTTGCCAAAAGCTTTCCAGCTATTGCTGAAGCTTTTACCGTATTTTTATATGTCAACGACAATGTTGTAGCAGTTTCAAAAAAATTTTGTACTTTTTCTATCAATGAACTCTTTCTCCTGTTATTCATATACTCTTCGCCTAACAAGACTTCATATGCACATATTGTACTTGTATAAATTTTTTCTGCGCCTTCTATTATTTTAACTGTTTTTTGGTTATTTTTAAATAACTCTATTATGGCTGATGAATCCAAAAAAAGGTTCATATTCTCGACCCAGCTCTCTTTCTTATCTTTACAACAAAGTTCTGCAATTCTTCAGCATCCTTAATGTCGATAATACCTGCAAATTTCAATATCTTGTCTTTATTGTTTTGTTTTAATTTATCCACCATTTCCGAGAGCAAGATAGTAAAACTTTTTTTGTCTTTTATTGCAGCGAGTTTTCTGTACGTCTCATCACTTATCATTATCGTTTTCACGTTAATCATATTACATACAATCTGTATATATATTTATACACTTCCATTAACGAGAAGCGAAATACGAAATAAAATGTCTTGTTTATATAAAATGTCTTTTGCCGCAGGCAAGATTTGAACTTGCGACATTCTGGTATCTGCTACTTATAAAGCCTCTTCAGCCAGACGCTCTCCCACTGAGCTACTGCGGCATTGTAGTAATATTATACAACGATATGTATATAATATTATTTGAACTCTTTTAATTTCTTGCGAATTTTAATCAATATATAAATTTTATAATCGGATAAATTAAATAAATGTATAAATATAGTAACAGTGAATACTCGAAAAAATGAAATGTGTGTCTTATGCATGATATTTGGGAAAAAATAAGTCCGTATAACATAATATTGCATACAGAACTTATAGAGCCCAGAGCTTATCAAATAAACATAATAAAAAAGGTGTATTCGGGCAAAAATTATCTGATAGTACTGCCTACGGGATTGGGCAAAACGCTTATCGCAATCCTTGCAATAGCAAAAACCATCTACGAAGGAAAAAAGGCAATAATCCTAGCGCCGACAAAACCGCTAAGCGAACAGCATTACAACACGCTTAAGAAGCTGCTGAATATAGACGAGAATTCAATACTTTTGCTTACCGGAAGCATGCGCGCAAAGGAAAGGGAAGAAAGGGAAAGAAATTCCAAGGTTATCGCCGCAACGCCTCAAACAGTGGCAAATGATCTTAGATTAGGAAGATTGTCGATGGATGATTGCGGAGTTGTAATATTTGATGAATGCCATAAAGCGGTCGGAAAATACGCATATACATACATAGCGGATGAATGCAAGTTGAAGGGAATCCAAATCATCGGCCTTACAGCATCTCCTGGCAGCGATAGGAAAAAAATAAACAAATTGATAGAGACTCTTGGCATACAGGACATAGAAATCCGTACGTCTTTGGATGCGGACGTGGTCCAATACGTGATGGACAAGCCCATAACAGTGGAATATGTCGAAAAGGGCCACACTGTCACAAAAATAACCTCGCTTATAAAACCACTTATAGATGAGCATCTGGACAAGCTTTATAAAAAAGGCATGAGCCCGTTCAGAAGATACGATAATATGTCAAAAAGGCAGCTGCTTGAAATAGGGGGCAACATAGAAAAAATAGAGGCGCTAAACTATAAGTACATGCTTCTTTTCCATTACGTGTACGCCATAAATCTTGCGCATATGCACGAACTGATAAGCACCGAAGGGATTTATCCGTTTGTAAATTATGTCAAATTATTAGAAGAAAGGGAAAAGAAAAGCAGGGCCGTGGCAAGCCTTCTTTCCGATGGCAATGTAAAAAATGCGATAGAAATCGCAAAAAGCGCAATGCTCAATGGAGAAGAGCACCCCAAAATGTTCAGAGCCGTAAGTATTATCAAAGGACTGAACGGAAAAAATATTATAATATTTGCGCAATATCGCTCCACAATCAGGAAATTGACGGAAATGCTGAATCTGAATGGGATAAGTGCAAGGTCATTCGTAGGCAAAGGCAATGGAATAACCCAGAACGGGCAGCAAGAAATCATAAAGGAATTCGGCAACAAGGAATTCAGTGTCCTTGTTTCGACTTCGATAGGCGAGGAAGGGCTTGACATTCCGAGCGTCGATGTTGTAATATTTTATGAACCTGTCGCCAGCGAGATAAGGACGATACAGCGCAAGGGAAGAGCAGGAAGAATGAAGATAGGACAGATAATAATATTGGTCACAAGGGGAACAAAAGACGAAATATATTTAATGATATCGAACGTAAGAGAAAAGAGAATGAAACAGGTAATTGAAAAGATAAGGGATTCGCTCGAAAAAAAATATGGCAGTGCGGCAATGGGCGAAGGGCAGCAAAAATTATATAAGTAAAAGGTTTTGTGATGATTTCGGTTGACATAGCATTCATATTTTTTTCCGCAATCGTATTTCTCGGGTTTGTCCTAAACGCTTTTTTCTCAAAAATAAAGATAGCCAACGTATTTCCTTTACTGATAATCGGGCTGCTCATCGGTCCCATATTCCACATAATACCGACCTCTTCAGGGAGCATAATCAGCGAACTTAGCCCATACATAACCGCAATTGCCATTTCTTTTATACTTTTTGAAGTGGGAATGGAGATAAATTTTTCCAGACTGGGGAAAATTCTGCCAAGAACCATCGCATTCACTTTTATAGTCACTGCAATATTAGGCGTTGTGCTGGGAACCGCCGCTTTTTACCTGTTCAGTTGGGGGATATTTTGGTCGTTTATTTTTGGATTTGCAATTGCCGGTCCAAGTTCCATGATAGTGCCGACATTGGTCAAAATAGCCAGAATATCTGATGACCTTAAGGAAGCACTTTTGTTCGAAGCCGTATTCTCGGACATATTGACCCTGATTGTGCCGCTGGTGCTACTCGCAATACTGATTTCAGGTAACATTTCGTTGAATTCGGTGACGGAAATGGTGACGAGTATGCTGCTTGGCTCCATATTCCTTGCGATAGTCTCGGCATTGTTCTGGTTATATATGCTGAAAAAATTCCCAAACGCCAGCGAAAGCTATGGATGGATGCTGACAATTGCGATGGTTGTTGCAACATACGGGACCGCAGAAGTTCTAGGATTCAACGGAGCAATAACCACATTTTTATTCGGCCTGATAATATCAAATTTGGGCACCATAAAAAAAGAAGAAGCGACAGACAAAATCATCGCACTCCTGGAAAAACGCTTTTCCATCCCGGATACAATTAACCGAATAAAAAGCTATCAGAAGGAAATCATATTTTTTGTCAGCACATTTTTCTTTGTATATCTGGGAATGATCTTCCAGATAGGAAGCATGAGCATGTTATTGCTTGTAGTGCTTGCGATAATCGCAGTATTGGTTTCAATATTGGCTGTGCCTATCCGATATTTGTTTATCCCGATCCTAAAACCGCTATTTTCCAAAGGAGAAAGGAAAAAAGTGGAGAAACCCTTTGTTTATTTTGACGTCTCAAGAGGGTTGGCGCCAGCAGTCATTGCCACGCTTCCACTTGCCTACGGTTTGACGGTTTTGAATTTTTCAGACACGGTATTTTTGGTAATTTTAGCCAGCAATATAATAGCGACAATAGGAATATTCGTTTCATATAAGGATACTGAAAAGCAGGCTCGGCTGGATGAATCTATTGGAGCAAATAGCGGCATGGATACGGCAAAATCCGACAAAAAATAGTAAGGTTTAAATATATAACGTTATAATAAAATATTAAATTCTTATATTTCCTGCATTTATTGATAAGGTAAACGGCATTTTCTTTATTATAAAGCGAAGATATTTACTTTATTATAAAGCGAAAATATTTAAGGAGAAAGTGTATTATGATACTTATATTATGGTGAATAAAATGGCAGATAAACCGCACATGAACCTGATCTTTATTGGACACGTTGACCACGGAAAGTCAACCACAGTAGGAAGACTGCTCTATGAAACTGGGGCAATATCAGACAGAGACATACAGAGATACAAGGAATTGACCCAGCAGGTAAACAGACCTTCGTTTGAGTTTGCTTTTGTGATGGACTCGCTTAAGGAAGAAAGGGAGAGAGGTATCACAATAGACATTGCGCATAGGGAATTCGAAACACCAAAATTCAATTTTACCATAATTGATGCACCTGGGCACAGGGACTTCGTAAAGAACATGATAACAGGAGCAAGCCAGGCAGATGCGGCAGTGCTGGTAATTAGCGGAGTAGACGGAATAATGGCGCAGACAAGGGAGCATGCGGTATTGGCAAGCGTTCTTGGGATAAAACAGCTTATTGTGGGTGTTAACAAAATGGATACTGCGAAGTTCGATCAGCAGAAATTTGAGGATGTTAAGAAAACAGCTTCAGAATTGTTGAAGAGCCTTGGTTTCAATGTCGCAGCAGTACAATTTATACCTTATTCCGCATTCGAAGGCAGCAATGTCTCTAAAAAGCCAGAGACAATGCCATGGTACAATGGACCGACGCTTCTTGAGGCATTGGACATGTTGACAGTACCCGTAAAGCCGACTGACAAGGCCTTAAGGCTGCCTATTCAAGACGTATTCAGCATTTCAGGTTTCGGTACGGTTCCAGTAGGAAGGGTCGAAACAGGAGTCATGAAGATTGGGGATCAGGTAATAATAATGCCTGAAGGGATAAAAACCGAAATAAAAAGCATAGAAATGCATCACAAACAGCTCCAAAAAGCGGAACCCGGGGACAATATAGGATTTAACATAAAAAACGTAGATAAGAAAAGCATAAAAAGAGGCGATGTTTTAGGGCCGGCAAGCAATCCGCCGACAGTCGCCAGCGAATTTACCGCACAGGTGATAGTGCTTCACCACCAGAATGTCATAGCCAAAGGGTATACTCCAGTATTCCATATACATACAGTGCAAATCGCATGCACAATTGTCGACATATTGGAAAGGAAGGATCCTAAGACCGGGCAGACGCTGGAAAAGAATCCTGAAACGATTAAGACAGGAGATGTTGCAATTGTAAGGATAAAACCAACAAAACCGATTGTAATAGAAAAGGCAAGCGAGTTCCCGCAATTGGGCAGGTTTGCAATAAGGGACATGGGAGAAACTGTCGGCGCCGGATTGGTCATCGATGTAACTCCAAGGACTGGTGTATAATTTGGGCATTGCGACTATAAAACTTGTAAGCACGAATGTCAATTCGGTAAATCTGATAGCCAATCAGATCAAGGATGTTGCAAAGGCTATAAATGTCACATGCAAGGGACCCATACCCTTTCCGACAAAAAGAATGACGCATACGACAAGAAAGACTCCGTGCGGAAGGGGAAGCCACACGTTCGAAAAATGGGAGATGAGATTCCATAAAAGAATCATTCAAATCGAGGGCAGCGAACAGGTATTGAGGCAAGTGATGCGCATCCAAGTCCCTGACGACATACAGATAGAGATAAGCCTGAGCTGACAGGCTTTGTTCGCCATATACATCCCATCAATATTTTTTGAATATACCTACCAAGGTCGGGTAAATGAATAAAGCAAAGAACCAGGGCAAATCGGATTCTGTAAAGTATGCCGCCTTTTTAAGAGCCGAGCCAAAGCTCAAACAATCAGAGGATAAATTGCCTATAACCGTAACTATGCTGCAGCGCTTCAATCTTTTGGCGGAGTTAAGGCTTGAATTTATCAACAGAGGAATTTATGGCAATGAGCCAAAACAGCATACGCCTATCCTGATGGAGGAAATATTCATGTATGTCGACACCTTCAAGCCCTTTATCAGGAAAATGCTAAGACCTTTAAACAATGGGCTGTATACCATTTATAAAGATAAAACGATAGAGTACGAAGTCCTGCCTCCGAAAAAATTGAAAAACAAGTACGGACCAACATTGGAAAGGCTTATTTTCGGAGAATCTTCCAATGAATATGAAGATGATATACTTCTTAATGAATCTGTTACTGAATAAAATTCATTGCCAAAGCAGCCAACAACCGCATATTCCTATTTTTATGTTTAGGATCGTCTCCCTTTAACCTCATAAGTTTCTTCAAATATCTCTTTGTCCACCACACCAAAACTTCCATGTTCATATTGGACCAGCCAGTCTCCCGGTTTTCCCACCAAAGAAACATTGTTCCAAGATAATTTTACACTAAACGATTCAGCCATTTTTTTCCCCAGTACCAAAATTGATTTTTTCACGTAAAGTTTTTTCTCGGCATCAACTATCTGGTAAATTTCGTCGAATTTTTCTCTTGAAACAGGCCACTGTTCCCCTTTAGTCCCTGTCAATATGGCATCCCCCTGTTTATACAAGACTCTGCCTTCCTTGGTGTTGCAGATTCCATCCCGTTCAGCAAATTCTGCTTTCAACGGAATAGGTTTTTTCATCACTACAAAGACATCTGTTTCGTTTTCCAGATTCATATCATTACAATCCTTTAATTTCGGTTTTGCCTCCATAATTATCCTGTATATAAATAATTCAACAACCTTTATTAAATTTTCATATTAAAACAGAAAGATTATCCCTTTGCCACTCCCAGCGGAACCATCCTTGCCACTATCCTTGATATTCCTGCTCCTTCTATGCTTGAAACGACATCGTCAACGTTCTTGTAAGCTTCCATCGCCTCCTCGCTTATAAGCTTTCTGCTTCTTACCCTTATCTCTATGTGCTTTCTGTCCAATTCCCCTATTGTTTTTGAGATTGGTATCTCCCTTATCGCCTGGTGTCTCGACATCCTTCTGCCCGAACCATGGCATGAAGAGCCGAACGTCTCGAGCATTGCCTCCTCTTTTCCCGCAAGCACGTAGCTCGCAGTCCCCATGCTTCCGGGTATTATCACGGGCTGCCCGTAATCCCTGTAAATTTCGGGAATATCCCTTTCCATCGGACCGAAAGCCCTTGTCGCGCCTTTCCTATGCACTATAAGCTTCATTCTTTTGTTGCTTACTCTGTGCTCCTCCATTTTCGCTATATTGTGCGCGACATCGTAAAGCAGTTCCATCCCGAGCGAATCAGGGTCTTTTCCAAACACTTCCTTGAAGCTGTTTCTTATGGAATTTGTCATTATCTGCCTGTTGGCGAACGCGAAGTTTACCGCGGATCTCATCGCGGCAAGGTAATCCTCGGCTATCGGGTCTTTTATAAAGGCGTATGCAAGCTCAGGGTCCGGAAGGTTTATCGCCCTCTTTCTCTGATATTCCGACAGCTTTTCAAGATAATCGCTGCATACCTGATGACCGTATCCTCTCGACCCGCTGTGCAACATTACCACTACCTGGTTTTCATGCAAGCCGAATGCCTTTGCAAGCCTTTCATCAAATACTTTTTCCACTCTCTGCACCTCGAGAAAATGATTTCCGGCACCAAGAGTGCCAAGCTGCTGCTCCCCCCTGCCTTTTGCCAGCCTGCTGACCTTTTCAGGATT
>JAJZVQ010000023.1 GCA_021845575.1 Microcaldota archaeon
GATTTGCTTCAACATCATCCAATTTGTTATCTTCGTCAGGAACAACAGGGATAGGGGAAGCTCCGCAGCTGTCCTGCGGTTCAACACCAACAAGTTCATGCTCAACATATGCAGAATATGACGATGGGGCGGGTGTATTCATGAATTATTGGAATTTTGCTGGAACAAGCTTGCCAAGCGGATTTTCGTCGTTGGCAAGCGGAGGTATGTATAGTGTTTCAAATGGATTAACATTATTTGTTCCCGCAACTAATGGAGATTGGATACATGTTTTTACAACTTCGCAATATGCCCCGAGCATAGAAGAAAGTTATGTATCTGCCCAGACTTCTTTAAGTACTGGGGAATATGATATCGCGTATACAACAGTAGAAACAGCAACAGGAGGAAATGAGGGTTATCAGACAACATATAGATTTGACAATTTTGAGAATACTAACAGAATAATAAAAGATATACTTGGCTCAGTCCCGCCGCCCGTTGTATCTGCATCTTTTACACTACCTTCTTCTTTCATTATTTCTGGCTTCTGGCCTACGACTGGAAATGAATATATGCAAATTAATTATGCAAATCAATTATCTACAACAGATACGGGTATTACATATGCCAATGCTAATTTAGACTTGTTTATCAGAGGTGCAGGTTCAGCATTGTCTGCTACAACAACATGGCTCCGCATTCGTGCCTACCCTCCGAATGGTGTCATGCCGACTGCGGCATTCGGAAGTGTCGTTTAATGAATTTTGGTAGGTGCGTATACCAAAAGGTATTATTTCGTGTGCTGCGGATAAATAGATTCTTGCCGCTGAACTTAAGATAACAAATATTAATCTTTTTATCCTATACTTATTATAAGGTGTTTTAATTGAGAGGCAAAGAAACGATAGTAACTTGTGAATCATGTGGGAGAAAAGTTCCTAGAAACAAGGCAATTAGCTTTGAAAAATCAGTCACTTTCTCCACCGAATTGAAAACTACTAATGATGTAAGGTTTTTTGAAAGGATGAAAGTTTATTACTGCATAAGCTGCGCAAAGCATAGGGGTATTTTTGAAAAAAAGAAGAGACAAGCAATAGAAAGGGCAAAAAAACTTAATGGTTAGGCTGATTTAATGACTATAAACCCCAACGATTTGCTTATATTGAACAAACAGCCTGAAAAAAAAGAGCAAATTGTTGAGGAAACGCCTTCTGCAACAGCAGTTAGTAAACCTGAACCGGCGGTAGTTAACGAATCTAAACCAGAGACAGTTAATGAACCCGAAGTTGAGGCGGCACAACCCTCTAATAAGGCTGAAGAAAAACCAGTAAAAGTTAAAAAGAGGGGAGGGGATGCTTTGAAAGAGAGCCGCAACATGGCAAAGGGTATGAAATGTGTATGGCATCCATGGAGACAGGCATATGCCATCTGCGCCTATTGCCACAGGGCCTTTTGTTTTGAGGATATTGTGGAAGAAATGGGCAACTATTACTGTTTGGAGGATTCTGACAAGGTAGTAAAGAACGTGTATGAAGATTCGACAAACGCATATAATTATATAACCATGATTTCTGGCATGCTGCTCTTTCTGCCTTTGGTGATTTTTTTCTATTTCGATGGCACAGTATTGATAGAAAAATTGCTTTACCTCCAGAATGTTGGTTTATTTACATTTATTAATAACATAAATTATAGCTATCTCCCATTTATGTATATAATATTGACTCTGTTTGCCGGAGCTTCAGGAACAATGATACTTTATAATAAAAAGATGTCCGGAGCTTTGGGCATTATTTCGGGCATAATGATTACGGCGGCATTTATATACTCATATAGCCAGAATACTATGTTTTACAATCTGTTTATAGCAATAATATCCTCAATCTCGATATTGTTGCTTGTCTATTCAAAGATGCGCATCATGTCTGAAACTTCGTATATACTGAAAGAAAGAGGGCTTGAGAAATCGAGATTTGAATGGTCAAATACCGGCTAGCTCTAATTTGCCGCGGATAATGTTCTGGTTTGGTATCTCCCGCGCATTTCTATTTCTTTGAGTTTTTCTATTATTATACCGCTTTCGTTTTCTGTTTTCTTGTATCCGTCTATAAATAAAAGGTAAAGTTTCTTGCTCAGCGCCCTTTTCATAAGCAGTAAATCTATGGCTTTATCTTCTATTGAATTTGATATAAAGGATAATCCGAAATCTATCACATAGACCTTGCCTAAACTAATGATTAAATTGGCAGGAGTAAAATCGCCGTGTATTGCATTGCAGTTATGCATTATTCCCAAGTATCTTCCTGTTTCTTCCATATATTTTTCAACATTCTCCTGATTTGGGCGGTTTTCCATTTCTTTGAGCATATTAGAGAGCCTAATCCCTTTTATATAATCCATGAATATTGTATATTTTCCAACGAGAAGCAATTTAGGGAGGGGGATCCCTTTTCCTTCAAGATACAGCATTATTTTTGCTTCGTTCTTGGTTCGATGCTCTCTTAGGTATAAATCCAGCTTTTCGTTTCTGTACCTCTTCCTTTCCCTTGTTTTTGCTATCGCATTTGCATCAAGTAGCTTTTCTCTATATATTTTTGCCTCTGCGCCTTCATTGACTACCTTCATCGCATCTACCATGTAATTTTGATGGAATCGACCCTATATCTTTGATTTATACCGCATTCTTCGATTGAATATCTTCTGCCATTTTTCATTTCTTCTGCAACAAGCGCGACCATTGCGCCGTTGTCAGCGTTGTATTCGTCTGGAATCGGCCTGAACTTTATCGAATGCTCTTTTGATATGGCAATTAGCATTTCCTTGAGCCTGCTGCTCTGGGCTGCTCCTCCGCATATAATCAATTCCCTTTTCTTTGTGAGCATGAGCGCCCTTTCGGTAGCCTCGCACAGCATCGCAAATGCGGTCTCCTGAAGCGAATACGCTATGTTTTTCATCGGTTCTGAACCTATGAGTGTTATTGCATTTGTCAACAATCCTGTAAAGGTAAAGTCCATTCCTTTGACTGTATACGGCATGTTAATATAAGCACCTCCGATTGCCGCTTTGGCTACGCTCGACCCCCATGCAGGATTAAGCTTTGCCGCCCTTGCGAATATATCTAACATATTCCCCACTCCTATGTCAAACGTTTCGCCGAATACATGATAATGCTTGAACGGCTTTTCGACCATGGACAGAATTTGGGAATTTCCACCGCTGACATAGAGCACAAGAGGGTCAGAAAACTTGTTTATGCGTCTCGCTATTTCTATATGCGCCAAGGCGTGGTTTACCGGAAATATGTCTAGGTTGTATTTGGAGGAAATCGTTTTTGCGGCGAGTTGCCCGACATTTAGACAGGAACCGATACCCGGGCCTTTTGTATACCCGACGCTGTCTATGTCTACCGATGCTTCTTCAATGGCTTCTTTTATCACTTTATTGGCATTTATTGCATGGAAATCGGCGACCTTTGAGGGAATTAGCCCCTTATCAGATATTGGAAACATTATTTTTTTGTTTGAAAGGATTTTGCCATTTTCGACTACTCCTACTCCGAACGTATGTGCGCTACTTTCTATGCCTAAAACTGCCATTGCATCACAAAATAAGATTTGATTAGGGATAAATCAAATGAATTGCAGGTATCTTTGTTGCTGTGCTTCAATCCTTGCCTCTACTATTGTTTTATCAATTGTTTTTTCGAATTTCTTCAATGCTATTTTTAAAGGTTCTGAATCGCTTTCGGTGTTGTCGACAATACTCTTAACTTTTTCAATTTTTAATGATATCTCTTCAAGTTCGGTTAATTTTTCGTTTGAATATGTCCCATTTTCTTCCATTTTTTTGTGCGACTCGCTCCATACTACATATTCTTTGTATATATCCTCTGTTTCTTTCTTGGCCACTTTATGCAGTAATTTATAAAATTTTGTGGGGTTAGTTAATTCGATTAATGCATCCTTTGCGTTATTGATTTTTTCTGTTTCGGATTCATTGTCATTTTTTGCTGTTTTTTCCTCTGGCTCTATTCTATCTTTTGGTGAGAATCCTGTTGTGTGATAAGAATAAGGAGATTCTATATCCTTACTATAAAAGGCGCCATTTGATTTTATTTGGTTTTCTGTTATCTTTTTATCTATTTTATTCAGCGCTATTGCTGCCTCAAAAATACCTGGAAATTTTTCCTTCAAATCATTGCTATTTTTTAACCCAGTTTCCCCAACGATTTTCTCAACTGTTCTTTCCAGCTTTCTTATATAAATGAGCGTTTCATGATTATCCTTATTTTCTAGATACTTATTCATTGCATACTTTAAATCTAATTCCAATGATCTGGGCAGAATGTCAAAAAATAGATTTTCATCGTATTTTTTTATAATGTCTTCTATACCTATTACCCTTTCGGTTATCGATTGCCTTTTGATTGTGGGTTCGTGGTCTATTTTTATCTCAAATGGCCCATTTGTTACTGTTGGCATAGTATCCTTTTTATATTTATTTTATAATAACATAATAGGTATATTCTAATATATAAATATTCATATAAATATTCATTTACTAAAAGATGTTAATATGATGCCAAATATAGATCCTAGAACGCTGAAAAGCATGATGTCTAAAATGGGTATAAAATCAGAAGATGTGAAATCCCACAAGGTAATAATAGAATGTGAAGATAAGGATATAGTCATAGATGTGCCTCAAATAACAAAAATAGAGATGCAGGGAATTACGAGCTTCCAAATTACAGGAGATATCCATGAAGAAGGAAAAGAAATAGAAATAAATATAAGTAATGAGGATATCGAGTTGGTTATGGAAAAAACAGGGATAAACGACAAAGAAAAGATAGAACAGGCATTGGAAAAATATAATGGGGATATAGCCGCCGCGATATTGTCGCTTACTACGGAGAATAATAAATAGGGATTAACTAACCTGTTTTTCTATAAAATTACCTGATATCTATCCTATACGAATGGGCATAGGGTATAGCATCCACCGTTTTGACGTTTTGGGTTTTTATTATATTGGATTTTACTGCGACTTTTATTGATTCCTTACCGATTATGTTTGCTGAATAGAATTCTTGCCCTCCTATCTTCTTTTCTGCAAGGGTTTCATTCACTAACTCGCCCTTATAGAAATCAGAATAATCCATTATATTAATATATATGCCATCCTTTTCTATTACGCTGTTTATCAGTTTTTCATCGCACATCGCAAGTATCATTCCGCTATCGGTGTCGTGAAATTTTATGTATATCATAATATGCATCTTTTATCCGTATTTGTAGAAAAATGTCGTTGCTGTCATATATAGCGTAGCATACCAAAAAAGCCAAATTCCCCCTATTAGATTATTGTCAAATATTGCTATGCCTCCTATTAACAATAGAGATAATGAAATTACAAATTCTATTTTTGTATTTGAAATTGCGAATAACAGGTCGTGGGTTTTTGTTTTATTTACTCTGTTCCAGTGGCTTCCGGGATTTTTATTTAACAGCGAGGCTACCGCCGCTTCAGTTCTAATTACCGCAAGGCTGAAATTTAACAGGAATATCATTATGCCTTTTTTTATTGAATTGAAGTATACCTTTGTCAATATTATCGGAGTGGCTAAAGACAATGCAAAAGCTATGCTGCCAAATACCTCAAGATCGAAACCTATGTATTTAGATTCAAAAAACTGGGTTACTGTCAATGATATAAAATTTATCGGAGAAAACACAATCAATACTGACACAAAAGTAAACAAGAGCAACACACCTGATATATAATTCAAACCAAATCCATGAGTAAGGTAATCTATGTGCGACAACGTAGAAAGCTTTTTTGGCTTGTTGTTATAGAAATATGAAAGGAATTGTGTATCCCCATAGTTATATCTCCATTGTTGCCTTGAAAGTTCCGAAAATGAAACTATCGGTTTGCCTGTGGCGTATACTTTTGGAATGTATATCCCTTTATATCCTTTAGTGTCAGATATAAAGCTAAAAAAGGTGTCTTCTATTACGAATTCTGGGAATCCTCCCATTTTATCTAAGACCTTTTTTCTGATAATGCCGCAGGAACCTGCAAATATTGCAGTATTATCAAGCGCCCGCGCTTGCTGGATAAATTTAAAGAAAAATGCATCGAAAAGCGCAATTGATTGCGAAAACAAACTTTTGCGTCTTGCGTAATTTTTTTCGGTCTGGATGTATGCAACTTTTTCGTCATTCGTAAAATATGGTATTAATTCATTGAGAAAATTTAGGTTGGTAAGATATTCGTCATAATCAAAGATTGCGACAAATTCCTCCTTGCAATGCTTTAATGCATTATTCAGAGTTCCTGCCTTGAACCCTTTTCTATCCGTTCTGTAAACGTAATTTATTTTATTTTTCTTGCAAAATAGTTTTAATTCTCTCGCAATTTCCTGATTCGTGGAATTATCGGAAAGATAAAATTTTACCTTTTTTTTGTCGTATTTAACTTTCATCAGTCGCAACATGTTTTTTTCTACGATTTCAGGTTTTTCGTTATATACCGGCATTATAACTGCGACTGTTGGAATTCTTTTTACAGGCTTTAATCCTTTTTTTATCTTTTTTATATAAGAATCATAGAAATAGGATCTGTAATAGGAGGTAGATGCAAATATGTTAAATATGCCTGAAATTAATGCAAGAAATGTAAAGGATATTGAAAGTATATACATATATAAAGTGTGCGATATGTATATCAAATACAACGAAAATCCAATTCCGGCTATCGCCAACACAGAAAATAATATAACTATTAGTATTCTAAGACTAAAATTTCTTTCAGGATTCTTCAACATATATTCCCCATTATAATTTATTTGTATATTTATAATTAATTAATAAAAGGATAATTGAAAGTAAATAAATAAATATGTTAATTTTTATGCCAGGGTGGCGGAATCCGGTATCGCGCCAGAAAAATAGGCGAAACTCGAGATCTGGTTTCCGAAAGGAAGTTAGGGTTCAAATCCCTACCCTGGCGATGTAATTATGTGTATTTTACAAAATGAATTGCAGAAAGCCTGCGTATTGTGGAAAATATAATAAAATCATTCTTGAAACTTCCAGAAACAATGAAAATGCAGATATCTAAAATGCCCCAAAAATAACATGGCTTGGATGATATCTTTCAAACCACAGCAGATAAACATTTTATTAGAAATTGAAAGGGTTATGTGCGGATGTTGTCTGTGATTGAGATCGGAAGTAAGGTTTCATTGCACCCGTGTTTTTATACTCCTTAATTTGCTGAGTGCGGAGTCATAAATTTTGTATGCGAACACGCTTGCAGAAAGCAAGGTAATGCGATGCTTTCTAGACCATTCTATTTGCTTGTTAAGATATGTTAGATGTCTGCCCATGTCAGTTTCGCTAACATATGGCTTGCCGGATATATAATCACGGATCCCGCCTATCAATGAGGCTGCTGTATTCTCATCCAGCTTGCCTGCGGACGCATTTATTTCTATCATTTTAATACCTGCCATATACGTTGATTCGATGATATCTTTCTTGCTCATAGTATTGGTTTCGTAGTTCAGATGGTCTTCCCAACTCTTGCCTTTGTCGAGAAGATTATAAAACTCCATCATGTGCTTGGCCTTGAGCCTGTAACCATATCTATCGGGCATCTCGAAGAAAAGCGAACCGGGATCTACGAATGGAGCTAATGGAGCTATGAACGTATCCAGATCCATTCCCTCTCTATTATATTTTCTTATTAGATATGACGCATAGTCCAAATCGGTCATCACATCTGTTTTTCTTTGACCTGAAAGACCTATCATAAAATATATGTCAAATTTTTTGCAACCTGCTTTTTTGGCTTCATTTATACTACTCTCCAATGCCGCATTAGTATAACCGCGACCATTAGCGTACCTTATTGATTCTACGGATGAATCTGGAGATATTTCCGCTGAGAAGTCTGGAAATGCCTTAGAGAGTTTCTTAAAGTATTCGGCATTAGGAGGTATAAAATACTCTGTAAGAAGAGGTAAGTCTATACCGCGACTCTTAACTTCGTTGAACAGTGTATCATGATATTTAGTTCCAGCTGCGCTTAAGTCACCCGTTATAAACACAGGGGCGCCTATAGTTTCCTGCACAAGCTCGATTTCTAGCGCTACAGTCGCAGGATTGCGGAACATCGGCGCAGTTGGTCCATATCTTCCGCCATATGCAAACTTAGAGCCACCACAGAATCCACAGCTGAATTGGCAGCCGTGCTCTATCAGAGTAAATCCCTCTGGGTTCTTTATCCAAGAATAGTATGGGATGTGGCCTTTGATATCATGATATCTTATTGTATTGCGCATCAATTCTTTGTAATCGATGAAGACTCTCTTTATCCCCTCTGAACTTCTTTCCGGCATATTCATTTTTACAATGCCGGTATGGCTACGGTAAACTAGATTATGAACTGCAGAAAGATCGCCACTTGTTTCAACAATTTCTGTAAGTGTAAGCAGCGACTCTTCTTGATAGTCACCAAGCAACACATAATCGACCCATGGCCATTCTTTCATTATCTCTTCGCTGAAATATGTGGCTGAAAACCCGCCTAAGACAACCTTTGCATTAGGGTGTATGTGCTTTATCATTTTTGAAATGTGGTAGGCACCATGCACGTGTGGGAGCCAATGCAGGTCCACGGCGAATACACTTGCGTCTATTCCCTTTATGTATGCCTCGGCATCGAATTTTGGATTTGATAGCATCTGTACTGCGATGTTTGCGATCCTGGCTTTATAGCCATGTCTTATAAGATACGCAAGCATGCTGACAAATCCTATCGGGTACATCTCGAAAACTGGCGTTGAAGGAACTACGTCGCTTATAGGTCCGAGTTTAATCCCTTTAGTCCTGAAGTCATAGATACTTGGAGGGTGCACAAAACATACGTCTATACGTTCTATTGACAATAAATCACTAATAATCTGGCAATTCAATTATTGTTATACTATGTTATACAATACTTAGTTATGTACCTACTTCTTAGTTATGTATTCACTTTTATAAAAACCCTAATATAACATAAGAATAACATAAGATTATTAAACTTTTTTTGTGTTTAATAATTGTTTTAGTATGGAAATTAAAAGCCCGCAAAGTGCGCTTGATATATTCTTTGTAAGGCATGTCGTAGGATTAAGAGACATGATGCGCATAATATTTGGGGTTATTTGGGGCGTAGACGCATATTTCATGTTTATGCCGGGATTTGCTAAAAATTTCCCCACTAAAATAATGGAAGTTGCGGCATCACAACCTTCTTGGCTTTCTGGTTGGTTCACTTTTTGGGCTAATACTACTGCTTCAAATCCTTTATTTTTTGCATACTCCATTGCGGTTTTGGAGATCTTGCTTGCAATATCGCTAATCTTCGGTGTTGCAAGAAAAATAGGTTATGGCGGCGGGTTTATATTGAGTCTTGTGATTTGGTCAGTACCACAGGGATTCGGTTATGCTTACGGACCTACTGCAACTAATATCGGAACCGGGATCATGTATGCTCTAATCTTCTTACTCTTTGCAATACTCGATGCCACCTACGAGCCAACAAGATATTCGTTGGATTATGTCATCGAAAAAAGTGTCAAATGGTGGTATAAGATAGCAGAAGTGAAATCGA
>JAJZVQ010000024.1 GCA_021845575.1 Microcaldota archaeon
TTGGCGTTGTGCTGCATTGCGATTCGTTGAAGGTGCTTAAAGCGGCGCAGTCCTTCTGGATTGTGTATATATTTCCTGCTTCAACCTGCCCTATATAAGGGCTCAGTGTAGGCATATTCACAATACAGAGAGCACTTCCTCCAGGAAGTACAAAACTTGGCTGGCATGATTCTGTCGTGTTTACTCCGTTAAGCGAAATTTCCAATTGAGGATCGAGAATAGGATACTCCTGTATGTTGCTTATCAAGACCGCAAATTTCGTCACATGCGAAGTCGTGTTTGTCATCAATATCATATCGACGCAATTCACGTTGTTTTGAAAGGTACAATGATTTGGCGTAATTTTTTGAGGAGCAAAGATGAAAAAGAAAAGAAGAGCCATGACAATTACAATAATCAGAATGGCCATTGCATATGTCATAAGAAAATCCGTTGCGCTCTGCGATTCTGTTTTATGACGATGTTTAACCCCTAAACTGCTCCTCTTTTCTTTCATAAGATCAATAATTATTAAAGGTAATACTTTAATTATTGGATGCGATAGTTTAATAAATCTATCTTTATTTTAAGCTTGTTGATTTAGTCGGACTTTATTAACATTTTTGATACGTTATTAACAAAATTTGACTTTTTCAACAAAGCTTATGCATTATCTGACAAAACAAAAATGGAAAAACCGAAGTTTGTAAAGAAGTCAAAAAAATGCATTAAACATCTCCAGAAAAATAAGCGCATCGATAAATATCATGGGGAACAGGAGATTTGAACTCCTATTACCAGCGCCCAAGGCTGGCAGTCTGCCAGGTTAGCGTAGTTCCCCTTTTTATTCCTGCATTGCAGATTGTAAGCGCTTACAACATAATATCAAAAAGGAATAAATATTATAAACAGATAAGTTATTTATCTTTTCTCATTTAGCAATACTTAATCTTCATTATTTGTGATACTTATGCAAACACTCGATCTTCCTTGGACGGAGAAATACAGGCCTAAAAGCCTCGATGACGTGATAGGGCAGAGTCTTGTAGTTGATAGATTGAAGTCATTTGTCAAAAACGGAAATTTCCCGAGCATGATATTCGCAGGAACCGCAGGTGTCGGCAAAACAACATGCGCCATAGCGATGGCAAACGATTTGTACGGAGGGAGCTTTACTGGTGCGTTCAAGGAGCTTAACGCATCGGATGCACGCGGAATTGACGTGATAAGAGGCGAGGTCAAGGAATTCGCGAAAACAATATCGATCGCAAGTGTTCCCATAAAGATTATATTCCTTGATGAGGCTGATGCGTTGACATCTGATGCGCAGCACGCATTAAGAAGGACGATGGAGCGCTTTTCTAAGGAAACAAGATTCATACTAAGCGCGAATTATGCGAACAAGATAATAGAGCCCATACAAAGCAGGTGCGTTGTTTTCAGGTTCAAACAATTGAAAGAGGAAGACATGAAAAAATATATAGAAAGGATAAAAGTAAGCGAGGGTCTTGAATTTGATGAAAAGGTTGTTGAGGCGTTGATATATGTGAGTGACGGAGATCTCAGAAAGCTTACCAATGTGCTGCAGAGCTGCGCCATGAACAACAAAAGGATTAAGGAATCGGATATATATGACATATCAGCAAAGGCAAGGCCGAAGGAGATAGCGGCGATGCTCAGGTATGCGGTGAACGGCGATTTTGCTATGGCAAGAGGCGAACTCGACAATCTTTTCCTCAAACATGGAATGAGCGGGGAGGATATACTAATACAATGCTATAAGGAAGTGCAGAACCTTAATATCGATGAGAGAGCAAAACTTAAGGCGATAGCGGGCTTTGGAGAAACAAACTTCAGGATTGTCGAGGGCGCAAACGAGAGGATACAGCTTGAGGCGATGCTCGCAGAGATTGCCCTGTTTGCAGCTGAGAAGGGCAGGTAGCCATACAAGGATGTTGCTCAAGGACGCATCCTTTGTGAATTTTGTTAATAGGCATTTCAGTTAAGCTAGAAAACGACAGCAAAAGCCTAAGACGTCACATTGACCCCTCTAAATTTAACCTAAGATTTTTATATATATTTATGCTATATATTAACAGTGGTGACATGACAAAATTAATTTCTGTGACAGACACTGTTTATAACGAACTTTCTAAAGCCAAGGGCAAAAAACTTTCTTTTTCAAAAATACTTTTAAAGATGCTAGATGTCTACAAAAATTCATCGGATATCAATAAATTCGCTGGAATCTTGAAAGACAAAGATGTAAATTCATGGCTAAAGGAGGTTGAATATGGGCGAAAAAAGGGTTTCAAACGGCATATTACTAACCTTGAGTAGGCGATCAAATGGTAATTTTTGATACGAATGTTTTGATCCATTATCTTCATGGCAAAACTTCTGCAGTGAAACTAGTCAAGACATACTCAAAACTTGGTGGACTGGCAGTGACATACATAAACAAATACGAACTTATGAAAGGTACGACACTAGCTGGCGATATGCTTATTAATGAACTGCTTGGCAGTTTCAATGTTCTCTATTTAAACGATGTCTCCATCTCCATAGCGGCGGACATTTACAAAGATTTGAAATCAAAAGGGAAACTTATTGATGATGCAGACATACTAATAGCAAGTATGGCGATAGCAAGCAATAATATCCTAATAACATTTGACAATGATTTCCGCCACATAAATTCCAAACTAATTAAAGTGATTGTGGAGTAACATGTATTTATATAAAGTAATACAGAGTGCGACCGAGCCGCCAATAAAGATGTTAGTCCTGAATAATATAGTTGTCCTAAAACCGCAACTTTTTGACAACGGGAACTTCGCATTGGAGCAATTTATGCAGAAATCGATGTTGCAAACAGATTCGCTAAAACTTTTTGTCATGAAAAGATAAGGGAAAGAACTCCAACAAAATCAAAGAGCATGTGCCCTATTATCGAAGGGTACAGGGATTTCGTCTTTTTGAAGACGTATCCAGCCGCGATACCGAATGCGAACGCCGCGACAGCTTCGACTATTGAGAAATAGCTTAGATAATGCAGAAAACCGAATACGAGCGCGCTTATGATTATCCCGGTTCTTGGAACCATGAATCCCCTGAACAAAATTTCCTCGTTTATCGGCGCTACCAAAAACACGAAGAAATAGAAGAACAGCGGCATGTTGGAAAGATATTGCTGAACATTTGTTGGGAGCTGGATTCCGGTCACTTCGGTAAACAGCCCAAGCGCAAATTCCATCAAAAAGAAGAGCAGGAAAAGAATTATGCCTATCTTGACGTATCGCACGGTAAGATTTTTCCTTGACAGCCCGAGCTCTTCGATTATTTCTTTGAAGCTCCTCCCTTTCGCAAAAAGATATGAAAACACTATGAACGAAAACATTAGGGATAACGCCATCGAGTCGAATACCATTGCATAGGTCCCATTTATGACCCCTATGACATTCAGATAAGGCACGATTATAAACGCGCTAGCTATTAAGAATATGAGGCATGCATAGAAAAAGAACCTTATCGGGGTACGCTTTGCCCTATTTGTTGTTTTGGTGTTCCTATTTTTTGTGATGTTGTTTTTTGTGGGCTTTCTGTTCTTTATGTCTGCCCGATTGCCCATCGCCTTGCGGGATTTTGTCTTGCTACTTCTTGCTCTTGAATTCTGTATATCCACACCTTCCGCAAGAATACCTGTCTGAATGCTCTCCCATTCCTGACCCACATTTAGGGCAAGCTTTTACCGGTTTGTATATTTTTGGTTTACCTTTCTCTTCTTTTTTCGCCATATAAATCCCTTATTTTCTTCGAGCAGGCAGCGTTGTCTTGACTTGTGATTCTTTCCACCATTCCGCGAGTGCCTTGTCCCATTCTGCATCCGCTTTCTCCCACTCTGCAAGTTCCTCTTTCCATTCTGCTTCCGTCTTTCTTCGCTTATCTCCTGCCTTGCCATATTTCATGAATGTTTTATTCGCTGTTTCCGCTTTCTTCGTAGTTTGTGTTGACATTTCAATCTACCTCTTATTGTTTTGCTGCATCCTGAACTGTTGCGGACTTTTTCTCTGCTCTTTTAAAAAGATGCTGTTGCTCATACTTAAGCATGTCGTCCTTTTTTTCGTACGAGTGCGCCAACCCGGATATCCTTTTTTCCCCAAAGTGTTGGTTTATCCTGATTATTATCGTGGAATCCGGCTTGAGATTGAGTTTCTTGCAGAGTTCCGTTTTGACATTCTCTTTTGATTCGGTCTCCTTTTCATGGGCAGCGGAAAACCTTATCTCCTTCCTGCCAAGAAGTTTGTTTTCTTCATTTGATATTATATTTATTTCCATATTAATCACTATAGATTTTTAATCACTACAGATTTCTTGAAATGGCTCTCCTTCCGGAAGCTTCTATAATCTCGACTTCGTTGCCTGATTTGAGCTTGCCGCGAAGATCCTCAGGTACCGGCAAGGAATAAACTTCATAACTTTCCAGATCCATGAGCTGTGATGAACTGCCTTCCACGGACACCACCTGCGCCTTCTTCTTTACTATTGTCGGAACTTCGACATCGCCATCGCTTGGTTTCAAAAGCGTTTTTTTCTGGCTGTCGAATATGCCTATTCCTGTAATCCTCATTTTGGCCGAACCGTGCTTTCCCGGAGAACTTGTCTCTATCTCTACTACCTTGCAGGGCACACTGTCTATAAGCACATACCTGCCTATCTTTAAGTCTTTCATTATTGCATGTGTAACTCCTTCCTCCATTTTATATACCTTTTAGAAAATCAATTAAACTGCTGGTTAATATATTCTAAGGAAACGTATTTAATGTTTTCCGGAATATTCGTTAAAAATATAAAAAGGGAAACCGCGGACGCGGTTTTCCCAGATGCAAAAGATTATATGTTTTCCACATTGTAGTCCATCTGCGAGCTTTCCTCTTTGTAGAGTTTTACCTCCCCCAGTCTTGGAGTTACCCCAGTGACTATGGACATGACATACACTTTGTCGTTCGCTTCAGGTTCAAGCCTTGCGCCGAAAATCACGTTTGACTTTTCATCCAAGCTTTCTGTCACTCCTTCGCCCAATCTTGTGGCTTCCTTGATGGTCAGGTTGGATCCGCCGGAAACATGGATAAGAGCGCTCTTTGCGCCCTCAATGTCGTATCCCATCAA
This sequence comes from Microcaldota archaeon, assembly GCA_021845575.1. Lineage (GTDB taxonomy): Archaea > Micrarchaeota > Micrarchaeia > Micrarchaeales > Micrarchaeaceae > JAJZVQ01. The sequence goes on from JAJZVQ010000024.1 coordinate 5,149, forward strand.
CGGATGGGATATTGTGGATTTTATTGCATGTTCTATCCTATCATTTCCTGAACCGACGCCTATGTTTATCACTGCGCTTCCAGAATTTGACATTACCGACCTTACATCTGCAAAGTCGAGGTTTATCAGACTTGGGAATTTTATTGTGTCGGTAATTCCCCTCACAGCATTCGCCGTTATATTGTCAACAATCTCGAATGCTTTCTCCATGGGAAGATTTGAATAGTAGCTGAGCAGTCTGTCGTTTTCTATGATTATTGTGGTGTCCGTATTCTTTGTCAATTGTTCTATGGACCAATTCGCCTTCGCCTTTCTGCTTCTTTCCAAACCGAAAGGATATGTCACAAACGCGACAACCAATGAACCCTGCTCTTTTGCCATTTCCGCAATTACCGGCGCCGCTCCGCCTCCGGTTCCTCCTCCCATTCCTGCGGTGATGAATACCATGTCATACCCTTTTATTGCTTCCTTTATGGCCGAAGCACTTGATTGCGCAGCCTTCACTGCAACTTCGGGATATCCTCCTGCGCCCATTCCTCTCGTTATTTCCTTGCCTATGAGAAGCTTTTTGTGCGCATTTGTTATGCTCAAATGCTTTGCATCCGTATTTACCGCTATTGTTTCCGCACTTCTTATTCCATTGTTATATATCCTGTTAACCTGATTGCTCCCGCAACCACCAACTCCAACTACGGCAAAATTTGCCGTAAACTCGTCATAATTTATTTCGCCCATTTTTATCGCCTTTTTTTACTAATTCTTTGTCAAAAAAACAAAAAAATTAAAAAAATCAAATGATTTCAAGATCGGAATATGAAGATGACTTCTTATCCTCGAACTTTCCTGCTATGCTTGCGCCCTTGACCCCTGTCACTATTGCGACAATCTCTATCTGATCGTCTGTTGCAGGCATCAACCTTGCACCCCATTTCACGTTTGCGTTCGGGTCCATTTGTTCGGTTATTATTTCTCCCGCTTTTATCGCATCGCCTATTGTCAATGCAGGATCTCCTGATATATGCACCAGCGCACCGCTTGCACCTTCAAAGTCAACATCCAGAAGCTTGTTCTTCAGAACCTGTTCTGCGGCCTGGTTTACCTTATCTGGTCCTTTTCCAGTTCCGACTGAAATAAATCCTACTCCGTGATTTGACATTATCGACCTTACATCCGCAAAGTCTATGTTTATCATACTTGGTTGTGTTATTGTCCAGACAAGTCCGCCTATGGCTTTTGCGAGCACTTGGTCTGCAAGAGCAAAGGCATCCTGCATTGGCAGGTTCGGAACCAGCTTTACCAGTCTGTTGTTGTCGATTATTATGACGCTGTCGCTGTGCTTTCTTAATTCCTGGATTCCTTCTTCGGCTTTTACCTTCCTTACCCTCTCAAGGTCAAAGGGGTATGTAACCATCGAAACCACGATTGCGCCCTGATCCTTTGCTATTTGTGCGGCAGCGGATATTGCTCCGGTACCTGTTCCTCCTCCCATTCCTGCGCACAGGAATACGAGCTGCGAATTTGAAAACACCTCTTCAAGAAGGTTGCGGTCCAGTTCAGCCGCCTTTTGCCCTACTTTTGGGTCTCCTCCTGCACCCAATCCCCTTGTGATGCTTCTTCCTATAAGGACTTTTTTAATTCTATCGTCTATTATCTTAAAATGCTGCGCGTCGGTATTCACTGCCACTAAGTCAGTTCCCTTAACTCCCCATTTCAGAAGCCTGTTAACTATGTTGTTTCCAGCCCCTCCAAAACCCGCAGTCACTATCTTTATTTCATCAGAAGAAAACTCCTGTTGATTGCTCTTGCTGCTTGTTGTATTTCCACTATTATATCCGCCTCCGAATACACTATTTACCAGATCGTTATCCATTTGATCACCTGCATTTATATTCTTAATAAAGCTTTAAAAAACTTATGTATAAAAAAAATGACTGGAAGTTTTATTGGCTTAATCGGATTTTGAATGATTATCTGCCGTTTAGCAATGTGCTTATATATGATAAAAGATAAATTATTTTTACTTAAATGTATATTAATATACTAAAGTAAAAAATGGTATCAATAAATAAAATGAAATATTTATAAAATATCAAAAAAAGTGCTGACGCGGCATTAAAATAAAATTAGGTAAATACAGATGGTTTTTCGTTTAAAAGTAAAAATTATGCAGTAGCTAAAGTTTCAAAGAATTAGGAAATTTATTTTGTCCCAAATCCTTCTATGCGTATTTGGAATAAATTAATTTATAATTGGGTAATAAACCATCTCCCCATTTCGGTGAGTTTGGCCTTTGCCGCCGGGGCTAATGTTTTCTTGTTTTGACCGATACTAAATTCGACCATACCGGTAGCTGCATAACGCTCTAAAATTTTAAGATCTCGTTCATTATCAATAATATTCTCCCTCTTATATTTTTTCAATATATCTTTTGCATTTTGTCGGGATTCGTCCATTGCATCTGTCCTCTCCAATTTCTTGATAGTGCTGTTTTTCTTTATTGTTTCCATTCTATTCACTTTTTATTATTTTAGCCATGTTCTAAAAATGAAAATTATTTTGCATTTCAAATTATTTTGTTAAAGCTTAACTTCGTCGCTATAAATAAAATGAATAATTAATATTTGATGCGGCAATTATCATTAATCAACATGGCAACATCAGGATCAATTATTTTTTATCTAATATATTAAACCGAAATCCTTTTCTATTTTCCCTATCAAAATTATACTGCCTTAAAAGTTTTTTCGAAAAAAAATTCAAATAATAATTGGACGAGGTCAAGTTTTTAATTGGGTAAGACATTAGGTTTAATCAAAATTAAATGATGGCATATGAAGACAACATATAAACAATCTTGTGATGAAAAAAAGGATATTAAAATTGTGCAACGCGCATATGAGTTTTACTTGAAAGAGTATTCTCCGGTATTGTGGCAGGATTTTGCAGAGCACCATCCTGCGCTGCTAGGGAAAAATAAAAAGGCGTTGCTTGACGAAAGTAAGATACAGGAATCTAGAATAAATGTATTCAAAGAAAGCATTGCGCATGATAACCATTTAAAATTGGCATTGGGTATATCAAAAACAATAAATGATGAAAATAAATACATTTTAAACCGAATCGTCAAGGATGCAATAATAAGCAGATTGGAGGAGAAAAATGTGGATTATGTAGCCGTTGAAAATTTGATTAAAGCCTTTAAAATCAAAAGAGAAGAATTGCAGAATGACATAATCAAAACAATCAAAAATGATATCGATAGACAGGATACATACGCAAATGCCATCGATCTGCTGCTTTATTTTAAACAAGATTTAGGAAACAACGCGATTAGGGATATCTCTAAAAAATTACTCGAAAAGGCTGCGGATACCTGCTTAGAAACATCTTTAAACCAGAATGGGCAAAAGAAAAATCTCGACTTTTTATATGAAACCTCAACTAAACTCAATCTAACACATGATGAAGTGGCAGAGTTATTGAATGCCCATGTTAGAGAAAAATTAAAAAACCATATTTTGTTTGAATTAAATTCGCAGATATACGAACCGGGAAAATATGATGAAGGGATATTGCATGAAAATGTAAAGATAATCGCATCAATACTTAATTTAGGGAATAGTGAATTGAGAAATACCGTAATAGATACGGTTACAGAAGGCATGGCAGATGAACTGAAGTATACTACAAAATCTGCGTCATCATTTAACTCCTATCTAACTAACGTTATAAAAATTGCGCAGCGGTATGGCATTGCAGAAGATAGGACACTAAAAGATAAATTGAAAACGGTTATAATAAATGCAACTATAACCACTGACACAGATGAAGGATGGAACGGATCGCATTCGGAATTTACTTCGAATTTGGCTACTCTGGTTGATATCATATATATTGCGCGGCAACACGGTATCGCGGATAATAACGACTTCAAGGATAAGGTATTGGATGTTATAAAAAGCAGGGAATTGGATAGACTCTGGTCCTCGAGGCATTGGATGTTTGGCTATTATAGCTATGACCCGGATTACTATAAAGATAACAGCAAAGCATTTGAAAAGATAAAAACGGCATTTGCCTTAACAGACCTGGAGATTGCGGGTGCAATGGATAAAGCAAAAAAAGAGCTTAAGAATTTTGAT
>JAJZVQ010000025.1 GCA_021845575.1 Microcaldota archaeon
AAATTGAAGCTCAACATGAAATGATATACCTTTCAATTGCAGGACACGTATCCGTTGAAGTAATCAAGAAGTAGATACTTATAAAGAATGAAATCTCACAACCTTCAGTTAGGGTGTGTCAATTATCGCCCAGAGCTTTCCAAAACCGAATTTTTGATGACGTCGAATTCCGCGTCGGTTTTGATTGAATTATTATCAAAATGCGTCAATGATGCCTTATAACCCTTCTGCCTTATCGATTCTATGACTTTTAATGGGCTTATTGAGGCTATTCCCAATCTCTTTGTCAATTTTGGTATGGAATAGTAAAGCGGGATGTCCATCTCATCGCTTATTTCTTTCAATATTCTCTTGTCGCTGTTTGTCAATTTATTATTTCTGTCGGTTATGGCGATTACATCATCGACAATTTTCTTATTGTGCAATGAACCAAGCCACATCGGCCCAGACAATTCCATACCTGAACCGCAGTGCTTGCATGTCTCTTTTTCAGGGATTCCTTTTTTATAATTTCTAAACCCGCAATTGTTGCAGTATCCCGCAAAACCCAATTCCTTCAATGAAACCGTCGCATTCTTTGCTCCGCGATTCATTTTCAAATGCACTCTCATGTAGTGCTTATAAGACATTGACAAATATGCCTCAATCCCGAAGTTAAACCCCGCGGCGATTGTCGCTATGTATCCTATCATTATCCTTAAGCCCGTTTCATGGCAGATCTCGTTGTGCATAGGGACTGAATTATACAGCCTCATACACGCATTTTTATGAGCCCCGCATAATACCGCAGTGTCTGTGGAAGTAACAAAGAAAAGCGTTCCGTCTTTTGAGATTTTCATCAAATCGTAGATATACGGCTGTATGCCGCCAAAGGGATCAAGATCAATCAAATCAAAACTTTCTTTTGAGGTATTGGCAAATTCCTGTATGCTCTGATTTACCGCATCGCCGTCGACTTTGTTCGATGACACATTTTTTAACAGTGTATCGTACACATTTTTGTTTATTTCGAGGAATGTTATTTTTTTAAATTCGGATTCGAGGAAATATCTTATTCCTCTAATGCCGGTGGCCGCAGTCGCGTCCAATGCATTCGATTTTTCGCTGTTTATGCAAGCCATTGCCACGCTTATGTCCCTAAGCAATCTTGCCTTGTCATTGATAAATGCGTTTTTTGTATAAATCTTCGCCGCGCCTTCCTTATACATCATTATCGCCGTATAATTTTTTGATGCTGTCTAAAAGACCATGCGCATAAGAAATGCATGAAAACGAGGTGTAAAAATCACCTTTTTTCAGGTAACTTTCGGAATCGCTCGCATACATTTTCGAAAGTTCGATTATGTCTATAACTTCTTTATCGTTTCCGTTATAGCTAAATTCCTGTATGCTCTTATCGAACATGGCTATGTCTTTTTTTATTCTGGATTCTATTCCCTTATCCTTTTCGTCATCCATATAATAACACCAAAATTTACAGATATATTTTTATATGCTACAATATAAAGTAAAAAAGATATATTATAGTTGGGGATTAAAATGGCGGAACTTTGGGATGATTACACAGATGTTATAATAACCAGTATAGACGAGTCTATAAAAGGAAAATACAAATTTTCCCTTAGGGATATTCTTACGAATCCTAGCGAATTCTCTTCTCAGCCGAATATACAGACAGACGTAGCCAATATGTCAAATGACGTAGATAATTTTATCGATAACATGCTATCATCATTAAATGACGAAAAGAAAGCGCTCGATGAAAATTTGTCTAAAGCGGACGACATAACAAAACAGTTGGCAAAAGCCATTTCGATGTATGCAAAACAAAACAAAATTCCTTTTGTAGTTCCGGTCTCGGTAAACAGAGACGAGACCAAAGACGAGGTGATAACTGTAGACAGCGCAGACAGCGATGTTCTCGCTCTTGCGGAAAAACTTGTCGCTTCTTCGACAATGGTCATGGATTTTACTTATAAATACGGAAAATCCGAAATAGGGAGTTGGTTTTTCAGCGGTATGAAAAATTATGTGCTTGATGTGTATCTACCCGAAAACAATATAATTATGTTGAATGCCAGCAGGGACGAGATTAAGGATATACTTAATACCTCATTAATGCTGTTACAGGGCTCTTGAATGGCGAGTTACATAATCGGCGTAACCGGAACTCCTGGCGTCGGGAAAAGTTATTTTGCAAAGAAGCTGGCAAAAAAGACCAAATGGGTTGTCATAGAGATCAATGATGTTGTCAAAAGCCGCAAGACCTTTTCGGAAGTCGATGAAAACGGGGCGTTAATAGCGGATATTACGGCATTGAACAAAGCGGTAAAAGAAGAAATAAATAATATAAAAGGAAATGGAGTAATTATTGTCGGGCATTTGTTGCAAGAACTTAACATAAAGCTTGATGCCGTAGTTGTACTGCGGAAGGACATTCCGACATTGAAAAGCAGGCTTGAAAAGAGGGGTTATCCCAAAAATAAGATAAGGGAAAATCTGATATCCGAAGCCCTTGATTATTGCGGTTTGAACGCGGCTAAAAAATACAAGCGCGTATCTGAAGCGGAGACTGATAAGGAGATAGACGCATTAATCAAGAATATATCTGGAGGGAACCTTAATTTTAAATTCAAGGAAAAAAACAAGATGAAGGATATGCTGATTTTTATAAACAAGAATAAGGACATAGGAATCTGAAAAATCAAGCCATGATCATACATCCGTCTTTTCTAATCATATATTTGTCTTTTCGATGTATTTTTTATATAACATTTTTGCGTAATTTTCAGGTATATCATTTATTATCAATTTGGTATCTTTCCTTTTTAGGTATGAAGGGAATGCGATATTTTTATTTTTGGCTATATCCATAAACAATTCTTTTGGGGATGGATACCCTGATTTTTTTGTCGCTACGAATCTTTCGCCGTCAATATATGCGTATTTATGTTTTTTTATGAAGGTATCCGACGCTTCCTTTAAGAATACGCTGGGGCCGTTCTGGATTTCGGATTTTAATTCGTACCTCCCCATAAAAAAAGCTATTATCGCATCTTCCTTGTATATATTCTCTATCTTCAGAATAGGTTCGAAAGAATTTTCCTCCAGGATTTTAGTTATTCTCTTGCCGAATTTTTTAACCTGCTGCCACAGTATATCGTCGGATACCTCCAAGACCTTAAAGCATAATACATAAACATCCGCGCCTAAAGCGTTTCTTATGCTGTTTATTTTATATTTTGAATCGATATCCGAATATCTCACGCCATAAAAAAGGTTTATTGATGGATTTGACAGGAATTTCCTCGATAACGCGATAAATCTCGCGAGCGATTCCGCGGAAACCCCTGCCGCCACATTCCTATTCTGATCCGTAGGATCTATAACAACGAAATTACTGTTGAATCTCTTGATTGACTCTGCATCTTTTATGTCGCTTCTGTCTTTAGGATTTAGGTATATCCGCGGTTTGGCTTCTGAAAACGCCTGCAACACCTTTGTAAAAGAGCCGAAGTGATAAACCAGTAATTCGCATAGGTATCCCGAAAATCCTTCAATCTCTGCGTTCGCGCCGTAAATATTATGGAACTTCATAAAGGATTTAATCAGGCGCACGTGATCTTTGTGTGTAACATCAAGATGCTCCATCACGAACTCGTTATGCAATTGCGTTCTATCGACCGCCGAACCCATCTCGAACGAATCCCTTATGAAAAAAGCAGGAACTATATCGACCTTTATGGGGGGGTTTTTCATCAGAAGCTGCAGGTATGGATGTTCTGCGTATTTTATTATGAAGGTTTCTCCGGCATGCTTGTCAACTATTTTTTTGGCTATTCCCAATCCTTTCATCTCCATTTTTCTCTCATCCACTCCTTTGGGAAAAAGAAGGAATATGTCAATGTCCGAATTTCCCCTTATCTGCGTGCCTCTTGCCACAGAACCCGCAAGGATTATCTTCACGTCCTTTGGCGAAACCTCCTTCAATCTTTCCATTACGTTATTGGATATTCCGTTTGCGGATGCAATCTCGTTTTCGTCAGGTTTTACCTCTTTGAGCACATGCTTTAATATATTATTTATCTTTTCGATTTTTATTTTTTCGGTTTTATTTATATTTTTATTACCTTCTTTTTTATGTGAACCCATTTTTTTCATATAATCATTAATCTAATTATTATAGAAAAATTATTATTTGATTATAAATAATATTCCATAATAAAGAATTTGCGTTTCATAAGGAATTTGCATTTCAGGGCGTATTTGCGCAGAATACCCCATTTATCGGGCCTGTCGTCTAACGGTAGGATATCGCCTTCGCAAGGCGGGGGTTGCGGGTTCAAATCCCGCCAGGTCCATACTTCATGGGAGTTAGCGTCCATTGGAATCAGTAAGCATACAAAGAGAGGGTATATAAGCGGGAGGGTTCAGTTTCGGGGTTCATCTATAAAATAAAGATAAAACTTTATTAGAAAGCAAACCTTTATAAGTTTATTGCTATCTTGCGAAAGCTATATAAATTATCGATGTTAGATATATACTTAATGGGTAAGTCCAAGCCCAATACGTATACCCTTGGTATACTTATCCAACTAAGACTTGGATTGAGGGCTTGGGTCCATTTTTGCTTATTATTTCCAAATTTCGTTTATCCGAATATTTTTTTCTATTAGATGTAAGTAGGAATCGTCATTAAAATTCCATTTTCTACTTATTGCCCATGCAATAAAATCAACTACTTGTAAACCATTATCTTGGAATGTCTTAATCTGGTGAAAATCTATTTTCCTTTTTCCATCATTATAATTCCTTTTTATATAATTTTCAAAGTTCAGTTTTATAAGTTTGTTTGTGTCTCTTTCATCAATTATTATATATAAATCCCCATCATAAGATATATCCCGAAGCAAAATATTGCATAAATAATGATACAGTTTATTTTGTATTGTATCAAATTTGCTCATAATTTTAGCTTTTGGGACTACTAATGCCAATATTTCGCAATTACATTCATTTACTTTTTTTAAAACATACTCTCTAGTTTGTTGATTTGAATTATTTGCTTTTATTTCAGGTGCTTCCATTAATTTCTTTTTTATACGGCGCTCTCGTAAACGTTTCATTATTTTACGTATATGTTTAGGGTCTTCTGTAATTAAAGAGGCGATTATGAAATATGGTTTTCCCTGTTTTCCTAAATCGCCACTTTCATCTATAAAAATATATTTCGTAAAATCACTTATTATTTCTTTTAGAAAGTTTGGTCAAGTCATTTTTATATTATTATGCTTGATGAATCAAGCTAAAACAAAGCCCAAATAATAAAAGCAAGTGCACGTATTATAAAGTGTATTGTAACTATAGCTTTTCCCTCACTTTTATGTTCATAGGAATTTTTCTTTGACTTATAATCTAATAAATTCGTGCTTGTATCAGGTATTTCATCAAGAATTCATAATACAAGCCCTGCCATTATTGTATAAACTGCAAACTTCATAGTCCCAAAAATTTGTTTAGGCAATTCGGCACATGATAAATATTTTCAAGCAAATGTTTGGCGGCAATTTATGCTTGACTTTCTTTGCCAAGCGCATCCAACTCTGCCTTGAATGCATCAATCAATCCTTCTTCTGTTGTAGTCTTGACCAACTTGCCTTTTTTATATATCGCTCCTCTCCCTTTGCCGCCCACTACCGCAATATCCGCTTCTTTTGCCTCGCCTGGCCCATTCACTATGCAGCCCATTACAGCGACCCTTATAGGCTCCTTCACGTCCTTCAACACGTCCTGCACGCCCTTGGTAAGCTTGAGCATGTCTACCTCTGTTCTGCCGCACGTCGGGCATGATGTAAACATGGGACCATGCGACCTTATTTCAAGAGATTTGAGTATTTCGTATGCTGTCCTTATCTCTTCCGTTTTGTCCGGAGTCGTAAGCGAAACCCTAAAAGTGTCGCCAATTCCCATTGAAAGGAGCGTGCCTATTCCTATTGCGGATTTTATCGTTCCTATCCACGAAGTTCCCGCTTCGGTGACGCCCAAATGAAGGGGATAATCAATTTTGCTTGAGAGCAGCTTGTATGCTGATATCATCTCGGGCACCCTGCTGAATTTTACCGATATTATCAGATTTTCGAAATCAAGGCTCTCGCAGAAGCGGATGTGGTCTAGCGCCGATTCCACTGCGGCTTCCGGCGTCGGGTACCCATACTTGTCAATGAGGTGTTTTTCTATCGAGCCCGAATTCACCCCTATGCGGATTGCGATGCCCGCATCCTTGGCGGCTCTGACAACTTCCTCAACGCCCTTCCTGCCGCTCCTCATGGCGATATTCCCGGGGTTTATCCTTATCTTGTCGACACCCTGTTTTATCGCTTCGAGCGCAAGCTCATGATCAAAATGTATGTCCGCAACAAGCGGCAAATCGATCCCTCTTTTTATTTCATGCAGAACGGAAGCGGCCTGCTTGTCCGGCACCGCGACCCTTATTATCTCGCATCCTGCATCTTCCAGTTCATGAATCTGATCTATTGTGGCTTTTACATTTCTCGTATCTGTATTGCACATTGATTGGACTCTTACAGGTGCATCGCCTCCCACACTGACATTTCCGACATTTATCCTCCTTGTTTTCCTCCTTTTAATGCTCCATGAATTCTCCATTATCTCACATACGGCGCTCTCCCACAAATGAATTCATCGGCTTCCTCAACAGAGAAAGTCGTTTTGTACCGAGCGGAATAATTAATATGGGACAAAAAGGTATATAATATATAACTGTGGCTAAATCGTACCATATGTCAAGATACGGCGGAATTCGCGCTTCTGAAAATAGTATAAGACTACAATTTCGCTGTCGATGAATGAGGAATCATTCGGATTGGATGTCATAATCCTTGATTGAAAAGAGGCATTCTATTTTACATTTCGTTTCCATCTTATATTTGAAACAGTGAGTCCTATCACCTCTTATACACATCTCTTCTGTGTCCTATTGCGATTATGAAAACAACCTTTTCATCATGCATTATAATTGCGATTAACCTATAATCGCCCACTCTGAGCTTGGATTCTTTCCTTCCGGAAAGGCGTTCAAATGTCCTTTGCGGATTTTCCGCAATAGATCTTAATTTCTTTATTATTCTATTCCTTGATGCAATACTAATTCCCTCTAACTGTGATGCTGCGCCTTCTGAAAAGACTATTTTGTACGCCATCAAGCCAACCCTAACTTTTTCTCAACCTGCTCAAGCGTGTAAGTTCTACCATGCTTAATGTCAAGCAAACCTTTGATTATCGAATACTTGAATTCCTCGGTATATTCGCCCTCGTCATCCCCGCTTGGTATCAAATCCATCAAGGTATTTAGTATCTCATCATATGTCTCCCTCCTGCTGACTCTAAATTTCTGCAACCTCAAACGCGTTTCTTTGTTTATCTGAATTGTTGTATATGACATATAATCACTGTATAATTAGTGTATAATAAATATATATATTTATCTAACTCGTCTTGCTGCAGTGTTTCGCTCATTTTATTAAAAATATTTTGGATAAACTCTCAATTATTTTAAGGTGCACAAGGCAAAGATTTATTATTTCTTTTTACGAAATAGTATCGGTGAAGAAAATGGAGGAGTGCGAACTTTGCGGAAACCGGATGTCCGATGTGTATATCGTCAATGTGGAGGATGTGGAATTCAGAGTCTGCTCAAAATGCGCAAGAGGAAAAAGAGTGATCAGAATAGAGAATGAGCCAAAAGCCGAAGAAAAGATTAAGGTTAAAAAGATTCGCAAGGCACCCGAGGATTTGGAAATAGCCGAAGATTACAACGAAAGGATAAGAAAATCCAGGGAGGGGATGATGCTTCCGATAAAGGTGCTTGCCGAGATGATAAACGAAAAGGAGACCCTGCTTTTGAGGATAGAGCGCCGCAAGACGATCCCTTCGCTGGAATTGGCGAAAAAGCTGGAAAAGGCACTGAACATAAAGCTCTATGAAGAGGCAGCTGAAGCCGGCGAAACCGTGCACAGCAAAAAAATCAACGCAACGCTCGGCGAATTCATCGAATGATATCATGGCAGTCGACCTCAGCAAGCTTATAGTGAAAAGGAAGATAGAGCTAGCCGAGCTAAACAACAGGGTAATCGCTATAGATGCTTACAACATGCTCTACCAGTTCCTTACCACTATAAGACAGCCGGACGGCAACCCGCTTACCGATTCGAAGGGAAATGTGACAAGCCATCTTTCCGGATTGTTTTACAGGACCATAGACCTGATCAGCAACGGCATAAAGCCTATTTACGTATTTGACGGTATTCCCTCGGTATTGAAAGAAAGGACGATAGGCATTAGGATTAGGAAGAAGGAGCAGGCATACGAGGCGTGGCAGAAAGCGAAAGAAGCGGGAGAGATGGAAGAGGCTAAAAGCCATGCCAGAGCCAGCACGAGAATGACAAAGGACATAGCGAAAAGCGCGAGGGAACTGCTGGGGGATATGGGCGTATACTGCATAAGTGCGCCAGGCGAAGGCGAGGCGCAGGCAAGCTACATGTGCAGGAAAGGGCTTGTCTATGCAGCCGCAAGCCAGGATTACGATACGCTGCTATTCGGGTCGCCGCGCGTGGCGAGAAACATAAGCATATCGGGAAGAAGAAAGCTTCCCAACAAAAATTTTTATATCAATGTCGTTCCGGAACTCGTGGACTTAAACGACACATTGAATTCGTTGGGAATAAACCAGGAAAAGCTCATCTGGATAGGGCTGATGCTCGGAACGGATTTCAATGAGGGAATAAAAGGGATAGGGCCTAAAACCGCGCTGAAGATCGTAAAAGATTCAAACAGCATCAAGGATGTCGAGGCCCGCATAAAGGAAAAATACGAAGCAGGGTTTGAACCTGATATAGACAGGGTGATAGAGCTGTTCAGGAATCCCGAGATAGTAGAGATAAGCGGCGATGAGATAAATAAAGGCATTAACTTAAGAGAAGACAAAGAAAAAATTCTGAAATTTATGTGCGATGAGCATGATTTTGATGTCGGAAGGGTGGCAAAACAGGTAGACGCGCTTTCTAAGATGAAGGGAAGTTCAAGGCAGCAGAGCATGAGCAGCTGGTTTGAGAGATGATCGAATCGCCGACCCTGATTAC
>JAJZVQ010000026.1 GCA_021845575.1 Microcaldota archaeon
TGCTTATTATAAATGCATTGCTAAAAGAACCCGGGAAATAAGTAGAGTTCACATATTTTATCTCGGACGCCGTTCCGCTGTTGTTGCTTACCGTATAATCATTCGCATTACCCTCAAGCGCCCACCACGAAACGATATCCTTTTCGTTTACCGGAACCCCGCCAAAATTTTCCTGATACAGGTACGCTATTTGGTTGCTTGTTAAAACCTTATTGTAAATCTGCACATCCGTTATCGTGCCATTCCAATTGTCTGTAGAGCATCCGTTGTTTACAATCCAGGATCCTATACACCCTATATTTGTAAGCGTATTAAGCGCGCTGCTGAGCGGCAGCGTTTCCGAAGCATTATCATAATAAATCGTTATGTTTGTGCCTGAGGCATAGGTGTATCCTACGAAACTCCAATTATCCAAGGGCAATGCAAAATTGCTGCATGCATTGTCGGAAGTGCCGTTGAAACACAATTTGCCGGCAGAATTTATTGATATCGCCCTGGCCTCCGCAGTTCCGGCGCTGGAACCGTAGCTCTCTATAACAGAAGATCCGGTAGGATATGCACTTGGATAAACCCAAGCAAAGACACTTCCTTTTGCAGATTGGATTGGAAGATTGACCATGTTCGTAGTTATATGCGAATTTTTGGATTGGTTGAACTGTGCGAGGAACAACGAAGGCGCATATTGGTTGTTTATTATTATTCCGACATCTGTTGAATTGTAGATTGAATTAAGAAGCAGTGATGCATAACCGCCAATTCCATTGGCATAAAGTTCGGTTATTGCAGACAATACAGAAGAGTTTGTTGAGACTATACCCTCATTGCCAAAAAACGATATATTCTCCGGATTGACGACAGGGCTCTGGTACGCTTCCGATATCGCGCCCATCCTTAATGCGTCTCCTATATTTGTGTGAAGCATGTTCTGCAGCATGCTTTGTGAATTTGTAGCCTGCGTTTGAAATGCCTGCGGAAAGGAAAAATACATATACAACATAATTGTTATTCCCAAACTGGCGACTATTAGCGCAAAAAGCGCATCTAATGAAAAAATAAATCCCTTGAGATTTTTGTTGATGAAATATCCCATTAGCTAACACCCAGAGTAGTATTTGTCCATAACAAAACCTTTATGGTTACCGGCTCTCCGTTTATTGAACTGCTTTCTGTTGCAGAGTCAATTGTCAATGCCCCTGAGGGATTCTTTCCTATTGTTATGTTCATCCCGTTGTTGTATACCAGTATATAATAATCATAAGCCACTCCCAAACTCCCTTTCGTAGCCTGATAATTATAGTTTGACATCGCCATGAGCGCATACACTTTATTGCTGGATATCCCGCTTCCGGAAGTACTGCCCAATCCTATCACTACCTTCTTCCATGTAGAGGTATTTGTAGTATTCACAATGCTGTACCAGTCGCTTGGGGAGCCTTTTGAGAGGAGAGACTGCGCGAGTATCTGGGTCTGGCTCTGCATCTGGATCGGACCGCTTTCATACGCAAGCGATAGCCTGTTGTTTATGTTATACCACGCGAACCCGACAATTGTAAGCGTAATGCTAAATATGATTATTGCGAATACCATATCAAAACTCCAGAATTGGAGTTTAAGTACTTCCATATTATCCATTACAAGTTGTTATTGAAAATTTAATAAACCTATCTTATTTACCTTTTTAGGAATACTGTGTTGTGAATGATACTATTTTATTTATGTTGTGCATTGTATTCGGAAGATTCGATATTGTATAATTAATCCATACATATCCCGTAAAGGTGCTTCCGATGCTGCCGTGCGCCACGCCATAGCCGTTGTAGCAATATACATGTATAACACCGGAACTGCCGCTATATATAGTTACATTGCCCTGCGTTTCGCTAATAACGTTTATATTGCCATATTCGGGCCTGTTCAATGTTGCATTTATGCCGCTTGAACATGCAACCCCTGTTATGTTCATCGTGCCGCCAGTGGCCTGTGACAGATCCAATGTCAATAAGCCGTTAGACGATAGCGAGTAATACCTGCATGAAAAACTTGAAGCGGCTGTACACTCATTTGGTGCAAGTATCGGGGTGAATATTCCTATCTGAAATATGACATAAACGGCCACTCCGATTATCAACAGCGCAATGCCGTATGACATCATAAAATCCATAGCTGCCTGCCCGCTGCCAATCCTTCTTCCTTTACCAGACGTTTTCCCAATCATATCCTATCTCCTTGCTTATTCATTCCCTATCCTCAAATTAATTCCTTTTTCGTCCCTAGTTATTATTATATCCAGGTTGCTGCTTCCTAATATATTCTGCAGTTCTTCGTATGTATACATGCTGATATTGTCTTTGGCCATTTTTTTCTTCAGCACTTCCTCCCTCTTCGCTATTCTCTCATTCTTTTCTGATTCGGTAAACACGATTGCAAGTTTTGGTATGTCCTCGGACTCGAATATGCTTTCAATATCCATGATTACGGGCTTGTATCCTGCATCTTGAAGTATAAATTGCAACACATCCTCAAATTCCCTTTTTATTTCGCCGACTATGTTGCTCAAAGCATCTTTTTTTCCTGCGATGACAAATTCATCGCTATTCAAGAATCCTAGGAATATATCCTGCCCGTATTTCTTTATGTCGTCTTGCAGAAGCTGCGATACCACTCTAAGTATTACTACAGCCGGTTTTTCGCCGAATTTTCTCGCATATGTGCCTAAATTCTCTATCTTCAATGTTCCTATCGTATATTCATTGCTCTCTTTTATCGAGCGCTCCAATTCCTTCGAAAGCCTTTCTTCATCAGGAAGGTCTATCAATGGATCGAATCTCTTTCCCTTCTTTCTTAAAAATATGTTCACCAAAGTTCTCAGTTCCTTAGGATCAAAAGGTTTCTTTATATAATAATCTGCGCCGTACTTTATCCCTTTAAATCTGTTGCTTGCAGGATCCATTGCGCTTACTAATATTACTACGGTATTGTTCAATTCCGGATCGCTTTTGATTGTCCGGCATATATCCAATCCGTCTTTATGTGGCAACATCAAATCCAGTATAACTAAATTCGGTCTTTTTTTCCTTATAAACCCTATCGCTTCCCCTCCGTCATATATCTGGTCTATTTCAAAATCCTTTCCCAATGAAAGCGCCATAAGCTTATTTATATTTTTATCGTCTTCCACTATCAGGACATTTCTAAAAGGTTCCTTTTCTAGTATATAATAAGTGAGTACACCTCCATTTATCCTTGATGCAACAAGATTCTCCTTCTCCAATGTCTGGAGCGTGTTTTCAAGCTTATCATTTCCGACTCCTCTGCTAAAATATATATCCTTCAGTTCATTAAGGGATATCTGCTGCCTATCGCTGATAACCGAAAGCAGTTCGGATTTGATCTTGTTTAAATTCTCTTCCATGCGGTCACCTTTATCTTACAATGAAAAAAAGATTATTATGCCTTTTCCTATCTCTAAAATTATTTAGTGTAATATCAAAAATAAACGCGCGCCGAGTATGACCCGCGCCATAACAGTTTAGTATTTTACCCAAATTCGTTAAACAACAAATCGGATAAAAAGGTTTAAAAGGTTATTCTTTGATTAATACCAGTATCAAGTGATAAAAATGCAAAAAAAAGAAAGAAAACATTTAAAACTGAATGCATTCATACCAGAATTCCTTGCCGGAATTATTTTTTTGGTAGTCACATTCTTTTACGTCCAAGAAAATTTGGGATTAACTGGCAATGCGCTAACCCTAGCAGGAAGCGTATACACATTTGCAGGGATATGGACACCATTGCTTTACGGTGCCGCAGTTGTAGGATCCATAACATTATTTCTGTTAAGTTTTGCGTCGTTGACAACAAAAGGATTTAAGATATCAAGCGTATTAATGTGCGTGGTGTTAATGACCGGCTTTTCATTGATAATATTGACAGCAGGAGCGTCCTCGCCAATAGGGTATACGTTTTCGATATTAGGCCTTATTGTGGGGATAATAGGAGCCGCAGTGGGCTTCGAGCCAATGGTCAAGTAAAATTAATTTTTTAATATTTTTTTCTTTTTTTGTTTGAATGACAGCCTGATTTTTGCGAATGGTGTTTCAAACAGGTCGCGCTATTTCTATAGAAACACTGCGCCATTTTTTGTTATCAACATATCATCCTCTATTCTGACTCCTCCAAATCCGTTTATATATATACCGGGTTCATCGCTGAATACCATATTTTCCCCAATCTTTTTATGGATTCTATTCGACAATCCCATTGCAGAAGAATCATGGACATCTATGCCTATTGAATGTCCAAGGCTGTGTATGAATTTCCCGTTATACCTGCCATTTCCGTACGAGTTGATGTAATCCTCAGCCGCTTTATGTATGCTGTCGGAAAACGCACCGTCTCTGGCTTTGCTTAAAGCAATCTTTTGCGCTTCTTTCACAACTTCCAGCATTTCCGACATTCGTTTATAACGCGCCGATTCAATGTCAGGCTTGAATATGAATGTTCTTGTGACGTCAGAGCAATAGTTTTTGTATTTTGCGCCTGCATCTATAAGAATAAATTCATTCTTTCTTAATCGCGTGTTATCAGGAAAATGATGCGGCAATGCGCTATTCTTTCCAAAACATACAATGGTTTCAAAGGAAGTTTCATCTGCGCCGTATCTCATCATCAGGTTGTTAAATTTCGCAGCAAGGTCCTTTTCTGTCATACCAACAACAAAATATTTCTCTACTTCACTAAAAGTGCGTTTGACTATGCTATTTGCTTTCTTTATCAGACTTATCTCGTTTTCATCCTTTACAAGCCTGAGCTCGCCAAAAGATTCGGATACATCTCGCATTTCCTTGGGCTTGATCAATTTTCTAAGCCTTTTGAATGTGTTGATACTTATAGAATCCCCATCAAACCCTATGACCTTTCCCTTTGTATACCTTAAAATTTCTTCCTTAGACTTCATATTCTTTACTTCGATATCCGGATTGCCGCGTGATTGCTCTATTGCGGTTTCGTATTCAAGAGAATTAGAAAACAATATCATCCCTTTTTTTTGAAGCAGCAATGGCGTATCCTCAAATAATCCGCTAGTAAAACCCGTCATATACAGAAAATTGCTGCTTTTATTTTTTTCATTAAATAGTAGTATACTATCGATATTCCCATTTCCGGCGTAAAGTAACCTGCCCATCCTTTTTTTGTAAGTTTCCATATATATTTTTTATCACAAATAAAATTAATAATGTGCTGCTAAAATAAAATATTGTGTTTTGATGGATAGGAACAGGATGATAAAGGAATTGGAGAATGCGCCAAAAATAAAGCGTTCGAGCATAGTATACCAGCACATGAAAGACCCGGCTTTACTAAGGTTATATTACAAAATGAAAATGTTCCCTATTCTAAACAGCCCAGAGATTATAGGGTCTTCACCCACTGACATATTCATCGGCAGGCACAATTATCCTAACATACAGATAGGCCCTATGCTGCCTCCCGAATTCGGTGACACATCGATATTGGCTGCTCCAGAAAAATGGAGAAATCTTTCTATAGAGAATATAGTCGAAATGAGGTCAAAATTGTTAAGGGGCATGTACCAAACGAAAGCCACAAACGTAGAGACAGGCAAGGTCGAAGAGCGCATAAGGGATTTGGCTCTCGCGGAAAAATCCACAATAACGCAGATTGACTTTATCAAGAGACCTTTTGTCACCATCCCGCTGAATGACGAGGTACAGCCGTTCGGCCTAAGCGCGAAATTCGACGATTTTCATATAGACAACGTCGCTTCGGACAAAAGAATCGAAAGGAGCTATTTTGACGGTGATGCAAAGGCTGGCACTTCGATACTGGAACTTTATGAAAGGAATGTCCCAATCTCCAAAATCCAGCAGGCGCTTTCCGCAGGATTGTTAGGTTTGCAAAGAAAAAGGAAGTTCGTGCCCACTAGGTGGAGCATAACTGCTGTTGACGATACGATTGCGAAAAGCAACCTGAGCGAGGTGAAAGATTATGATGTGATTGACTCGATACATGCATACTATAACGTTGCGCTGGACAACCGCTGGCTTATATTTTTCATCCCTGGAAGATGGCAGTATGAATCAGTTGAGGCATGGTACCCAAAGACGATATGGAACGAATCAGGCAATGACATATCCATATATTCATCTTATGAAGGGTATCATGGAAGAAAGAAGTATGCCGAGATAGGAGGGTGCTATTATGCCGCAAAGCTTGCAGTTACAGAGAAGCTCAAAAGCATGGAGAGGCAGGCAATGGTCATTATATTAAGAGAAGTCCATGAAGGATACAGCATGCCGGTAGGGGTGTGGAATGTGAGGGAACATGTCAGGGAGACGCTTGAAAAAGAGCCCACCATCCTCTCGTCCAGAAGCGAATTGTTTGGTTACATACAATCAAGGATGGAGATCAAGAATAAGGACTGGATAAAAAACTGCAGGATGCTGCATGACATGATTTCACAGAAAGGCATAAACGACTACTTGCATGAAGCCAGTACGGGTTAGTCATCCTTGTGCAAGTTCCATTAATATTCCTTCATATTTGCCGACCTCTTCTTTAGGCGGCTGCGTTTCATATTTTATAGTTTTTTCATCTCTCAGCAGCGCATAAAGCTTAAAGTATTCTGCATTATAACCTTCCTTTGCGAGATTGAGTTTAAGCTGCGATCCAATTTTCGCCATTCTAATCCTGCCTTCTCCATATGGATTGTATTTTTTTATATATTCAATAATCCCAGCGAGTTCTATTTTGTCCTTATTTACCTTGTTTTTGTTTCTTATTTCTATACGCATTTGAACCCACGCTTTACTGCAAAGCAGCATGTCCGCCGTTATTGGAAATTTTATCTGTCCTTCCCTAATCTTAAAAGGAAATTTTATACTCGAATCTTTTGTTTTTTCCATAAAATCCCATTTATCCTTGCCTTTGTCGCACCTCAAATCCACAAAAGTTTTATCCATTCTTTGGAAATAAAAAACAATACAATATTACCGATTAACTTTCGCCACTTTTTTAATTTAGTAAAATAAATAATTAATACTCGGCGTGCCAATTATCATTGATCACTACGGTACACCAAATACAAATAATATATTGGAGAATAGAAATATGAGCTTTTCGGTAGGCAACATTGGATGTATTATCCCGTAATTATGTCCTCTCATCAAAGTATAATGATACGACGATGGGAAAGAATTACATGACAAAACCGAATAAAAGGAAAATTCGTTTGTAGTATCATGAATCAATACTGCCCAGGCGAACTGGCCTGAGAGGGACTACCTATAAACTAATCGCTTCACCGAAGATATACAATGATATACAATTTGGATTTAAAACCTGTTTTGAATCCAAAAACTCCACTATTTAAAAGCTTAATTACCTATGATTAAGGCTATTTTTATACACTACGGTTGAAAATTGACACTTTATTGACTACTTTAAGTAACATAAAATATCTATAGGTTTATATTTGTAGTGTATAATATTATACACTATATGAGCTTCATACGTCATATAAAAAAGAAGTCGGGAGTCTACCTTGCCGAAGTAGAGTCAAAAAGAGAAAATGGCAAAATTAGGCAGCATGTGATCCGTTATATCGGAAAGGAAGTAAATGGAGAAGCGGGTCGTAAGACTTATACTTCAAACATAAGAGCTGTGGAAGTCAAAAGATATTTGGATGTCAAATTGATAGATTCACTTGCTTCTCAATTAGGATTGAAAGATATAATATCAAAAGAAATATTGGTATTTGTATACGCACAGATACTTGATAGACCTGGAATAAATAAACTTGAAGAATGGTTGAGCAGTACTGAAATGCCAAAGATGTTGAAGATTGAGAATATCTCTACGGCAAAGTTATACGAAGCTTTATCAGATTTTGATGAAGTAAATTTCAAAGAAATAGAAGATAAAATAAGAAACAAGCTTCTACCTTACGAAAATGACACTAAATCTATAATTATCGACGTTACTGATACTTATTTTGAAGGTAAAAAAGTACCTGACAAACCTAGAAAAGGAAAGGAGGATAAAGTAAAAAAACTATTGCAAATAGGCCTTGCGGTTTCAAAACAATACGGATTCCCTCTATTCCACAATACGTACGAAGGGAATATATCCAACATAAAAATATTCAGCGATCTTCTCCCAAGGTTATGGGAACTGAAAAGTGACCCTACAATAATGGATAGGGGATTTCTGACAAATGAAAATCTTTCCAATATCCTCTCCCTTAAATTGAAGACGATTGCGGGAATTAAGAGAGATAAGTATCTCCAGAAGCGATTCCTAGAAAGATTAGACAAAGAACGATTATATTCGATAGCAAATAGGGTCAAACTGAAAAACACAGAAGTGTATGTCAAATCTTTTAGATATAAAAAGGGTAAACTTCTAGTAATATACAATCCTTCACTTGAGGTACTGAAACGGGGAAGATACTATGATCTGCATAAGAAAGAAGGCGTCGCAAAATATCTCGGTTATTCATTAATTTATCATAATACCGATATGAAAGAGGAAGATGTGATTAGAGCATATTTCGATAAGGATGTTATCGAGAGAGCATTTAGGCAGATGAAAGGTATTCTTTCATTGAGACCTGTCAGAGTGTGGATGCAATCGCATATAAGGTCACACGTAAAAATATGTTATCTCTCCTATGCAATACTGGCCTTGTTATCATATAAACTTAGAAAGTTAGACCTATCCTCAGTAGAAGCGTTAGATAAATTGAAAT
>JAJZVQ010000027.1 GCA_021845575.1 Microcaldota archaeon
TTGCAAGAAAAAGTTTGATAAAAATCCAAAAAAATTTGCCAAAGGCTAGAATAAGATATCAATGCAGGATAAACCTCTTCACAAAAGATGCGAGGTTATTAATGCTGTTTTACGTATATAACCCAGAAATAACAAAACACTCTTTAGAGGTAATGAAGAGGTATAGGCGATGATAAATGGCGAATGATCCGATTTGCGGGATGTATGTTGACGAACATACGCATATCACAAGTTACAGAGACGACAGGAAGTACTATTTCTGCTCAAATTCATGCAAGGTGCAGTTTGAAAAGCCAGAGCGCGAATTAAAAATATTGAAGATTGCCATTTTGCTGTCATGGCCGATAGCGATATTCATAGTTTTATTGGAGTATATAATCACAATCCCGTTTAGTTTATACATTATGCTTGCGCTTGCAAGCATAGTCCAGTTTTATCCTGGATTGAGATTTTATGCAGGAGTGATAGAAGCGATAAAGAACAAATCTGCAAACATGGACACATTAATTGCAATAGGAACAACCGCCGCATGGGGATACAGTGCTTTCGTGGTTTTTTTCCCCAACGTATTTCCAGCATCAAATGTCTATTTTGATACCTCTACAATAATAATAGCATTGATACTTACAGGAACGTACCTACAAAGGATATCAGAAATGCATGCTTCTGGAGCCATCGAAAAGCTAGTGGGACTCAGGCCAAAAATCGCCCACAAAATCCAAAATGGGCAGATAACTGACATTTCGATAGAGAAAATACAAGTAGGTGACATGATGGTAGTTAAACCCGGAGAGAAAATACCTACAGATTCCATCATAACAGAAGGGGAAAGTTCTGTTGACGAATCGATGATAAGTGGAGAAAGCATGCCGGTAACCAAAAAATCTGGAGACAAGGTAATAGGAGGTACAATAAACACCACAGGTTCGATAAAGATAAAAGCGCAGAATGTAGGCAACGATACCGCATTATCGCAGATTATAAGCATTGTGAGGGATGCAGCGTCAAGCAGAGTGCCGATACAACGTCTTGTTGATGTAATATCCTCGTATTTTGTGCCTGCAGTAATAGGCATTGCGGTGTTCTCCGCCATAGCATGGTTTTTTATAGGAAATGTCGCAGCAACATACGCAATCCTTGTGTTCGTCAGCGTCCTTATAATAGCGTGCCCGTGTGCGCTGGGAATAGCGACTCCAGCCGCACTTCTCGTTTCTTCTGGCGTATCTGCCAGGAATGGAATTCTTGTAAAAAATGGCGAAGCGCTGGAAGCGTTAAACAAGGTCAATACCATAGTTTTGGATAAGACCGGAACGTTGACCAAAGGCACCCCTGCAGTCATCGAAGTCATTCCGTTATACGGATATAGTGTTGAGGAGGTGCTGTTAAACGCAGCCATAGCAGAATTGAATTCGGAGCATGTTTTGGGAAAGGCGATAGTTTCAAAAGCTAAGGCAGAGGGTATAAATGTCGAATTTCCGGAAAAATTCAGATACCTACAGGGAAGCGGAGTCACCGCCGTTACTAAAACAGGTGTTGAGATCACAGTGGGAAATAGGGACATGTTCGATAAAACAGAAGAAGCTGAAAAGAGTTTATCCGCATCGGAAAAGCAAGGCAATACTTCCCTTATAGTTGGAGTCAATAAAAAGCCAATTGGCATCATTGCGCTGGCTGACGTAATAAAGGAAGACAGCAAAAATGCAGTTGAAGGTCTCAAGAATATGGGAATCGAGGTCTGGATGGTTACAGGGGACGGCGCCATTGTTGCCAATGCAATAGCAAAGCAATTAGGTATAGCGAATTTTGTTCCAGAAGCCAAACCGGCTACCAAGCTTGAAATCATAGAAAAATTCCAAAGGCAGGGGAAGGTTGTCGCTATGGTCGGGGATGGGGTAAATGACGCACCAGCCCTGGCAAAGGCAGATGTCGGGATAGCCATAGGCGCAGGCATAGACATAGCGATTGAAACAGGCAGCATAATACTTGTAAAGAATAAAGTCTCCGACGTGCTTAAGGCCATGGATATAAGCAAAAGAACTATGGGGAAGATAAAGCAAAACCTCTTTTGGGCGTTCGGATATAACGGTTTCCTAATACCCGTGGCGGCTGGCGCAGTCGTTCCAATATTCGGCATAGGCGTTTATAACATATTGCCTATGGTTGCCGCATTGGCAATGGCAATGAGTTCCGTAAGCGTGGTTTCAAACTCTCTTTTGCTAGGGAGATACAAAACATCGTGAATGCATCGCCAAGTTTTTATCATAAAGCGTATAAATATTAAGTGAAAAGAATATAAAAATCCAAAATGGCAAGTAGATGGAATACGATGTTGTAATTGTTGGAGGCGGAATAACAGGGACGTCATTGCTTTACAGCTTAAGCAGATTTACCGACATAAAAAATATTTTATTGATAGAGAAATATTCTGATTTTGCCATGCTCAATTCAAATGCGAGGAGCAATTCCCAGACCCTGCATTTTGGAGACGTAGAAACCAATTACACCGTGGAAAAAGCCATCAAGACAAAAAAAGCATCGGAATACATATTAAACTATATCAGAAATTCGACCGAAAAGGACGAAAAAATCATACAAAAATGCCAAAAGATGGTGCTCGGTGTCGGGGACGAAGAGGTAAAAATGCTCGAAGAAACCTATCAAAATATAAAAAGTGTATTTCCAGGATTGAAAAAAATAGGAAAAGAAGAACTAAAAAAAATTGAACCGAACGTCATAAATGGAAGGAACCCGGGGGAAAAAATCCTCGCCCTTCTATCGGATAACGGCTACATGGTTAATTTCGGAATGCTTTCATCATCATTTGCTAAAAAAGCAAGGCTAAACAATAAAAATATAGAAATAAAATTTGATACCGAGGTTAAAAAAGCAAAAATAGAGAACGGGCTATACAAACTCGAAACAAACAAAGGAAACATATCATCAAAATTTGTCGTATTTGCGGCAGGCACGTATTCCCTGTATTTTGCAAAGATGTTCGGCTACGATCAGAATCTTTCCATACTGAACATAGGAGGGGGTTTTTATTACTCAAAAAGATTCTTAAACGGAAAGGTCTACAGAGTGCAACATGGGCATATACCCTTTGCCGCCATCCATGCGGATCCTGACATAACAAATCCCGACATTACAAGATACGGGCCTACAGTAACCTTAAGCCTGACTTTGGAGAGAGGGCACATCAAAACATTTCCAGATTACATAAGGACATTCAATATCGACATTTCCACTTTGATAAGCCTAAAGAGGATATTGCTTGACAGGGATATAAGAAGGATAATACAGAATAATGCAGTATATTCGATACCTGTTATAGGGAAGTATCAATTCCTGAAAAAAGAGGCTAAAATAATAATCCCAAAACTGAGCTATGGCGATTTGCATATAAATAACAATACCGGTGGAATCAGGCCACAGATAATAGACGAAAACAAAAAATTTATAACAATGGGCGAGGCGAAACTTCAAAAAGAAGGCCTGATATTCAATATAACTCCATCACCAGGAGCAAGCTCGTGCCTGGGAAACGCGTTGGAAGACGTAATCTACATAACCAAATATCTAGGGAAGAATTTTGATATAAACAAATTTAACAAAGAATTAGGGGGCGGATAATCAAAATAAACTGCTACATCTAAAGAAATATAAACCTTTTGGGATAGAAAGGTAATAAACAAATGATGGATATGGAAGAAGGCAAGCTCCGTGAGATAGAATCCAGAATTCTAAAGAGGCTAAAAGGCAAATTCGTCAATATCAAAAACGAAAAAAAGCAGAAAGACATTATTGGCGGGATAGCAAAGGCATTTCTTCCAGATATAAGCAGCGATGAAATAGATTTGATATTGAAGAATATTTTGGATCTTTCTCCGATAAATGATTTGCTGACTTCCGAAACCATAGAAGACATAATGATAAACAATACCAACAGCGTATTCATTTACGATTCGAGGGATGGCTTCAAAAAACTCGATTTTAAAATAGAAAGTAACGAAGACTTGGAATTTTTAGTTGATAAATTTAAACTTTTCACCACAAACGAAACCTCGAATGGCAATATACTGGATATCCAACTCCCATCAAAAAGCAGGGCGAACGTGATTTCATCCCCCGAAGGATACAATGTAACAATAAGAAACTTCAAGCCGAATCCGCTTAGCATAATAGACCTTATAAATTCCGGAGAGTTGGATTACCAAGTCGCTGCAAGATTATGGATATACATTGATGGATTCGGAGTACGACCAGCAAACATATTAATAAGTGGAATGCCTGCCGCAGGAAAGACCACCATGCTAAATTCCTTATTTTCTTTTTTTAGGCCTGAGGAAAGGGTAATTTCGATAGAAGAAACTTATGAATTGGATATAAAAACGCAGCAGAACTGCGTGAGGCTGCAGACTAGTCTAGATATGCCTATGGTAGACCTTGTAAAGAACTCTTTGAGAATGAGATCTGATAAACTAATAATAGGCGAAGTGAGAGGGCCAGAGGCAAATGACATGATAACCGCAATGAATATCGGAAAGAATGTGTTTGGGACAATACACGGTTCTTCCTCAAGAGACGTTATAAACAGGCTGCAGAATTCCCCTATGAATGTTCCAAAAGATATAATACCCGTACTTGATGTCATTTTAACTATAGGGAGAGTATACGAAAACAAGAATGTTAAAAGAAAGGTCGTGCAGATATCAGAAATATCCGGAATCGAGAGCCAGATTCTGCTTTCCGATATATATAAATTTGATTACAAAACGCACAAAGCCCTGGAAATAACCCAAAGCGTAACTTATAGAGATAACATATCCCAAATACTCGGGATATCTCCTGTTAGCTTCATAAATGAAGAAAACATAAGGGCGAATATGCTTTATAATATGAATAAGAAAGGGATAAGGAGCATAGAAGGAATAAGCAATATAGTAAAAGAGTATTACAAGGACCAGGAATCAACATTGAAGAAATTGGGGCTTAATGTAAAACCTGCAATAGAGATATGACATTCAATAAAAAATCCTTCTGTAATGGCCATCACAGCAATTTATAGAAAAACATATAAATTTATATTCAGTAACCCCATTGATCTATTTATATTTTATAAAGTGGTAAAATGTTTGAGATAAAAATCGACGATGCAAGATATTGGAAAAATTGCATTGATGCAATAGGCAGCCTTATAGATGAAGGCTCATTTAATATAACAAAAGAGGGGGTATCATTGAAGGCGATGGATGCTTCGGGTATAAGCATGGTTTCGTTTTTTATACCTAATAAGGCATTTTCAAAGTATAATATAGATAAATCTTCTACTGTAGGGATAAACCTTGACAATTTCAGCAGGATAATGAATAGTTCCAGGAATAACGAGCAGCTTATTCTAAAAGAGGATGCAAACAAGCTTTCAGTGGAGTTTTCAGGCCAGAACAGCAAAAGAAGGTATAAACTTCCTATTATTGAAGTGAGAAAAGATTCCGAGAAAGAACCTAAAATTGATTTTGAATCATTTGTCGAGGTAAAAGGGGATTCGCTGAAAGAAATGCTCAAAGATGCGCTTATGCTTTCCTCATATGTCGGCTTAAAAACAGACAAAGGAACATTCAGGGTAACTGCAAAAGGGGACGCAGGAGAACTTGAGGAAGAGCATCTTGACAACGCAGAATTCATAAAAAAGCTTGATGTTAATAAGCCCTCTTCATCTTCATTCAACCTTGATTATCTAATCAAAATAATTAACTCATGTCCATCAAATTCAAACATTCAGATATCTTTGAAGACAGACGAGCCAATAAAAGTCGATTATGCTATCGGTGACGCAAAAGTTTCTTATTACCTAGCCCCATATATGGAAAACTAGGTGGGCATATTGGAAGACAAAACATCAAAAAAACAAAAATTCCGCATGGGATTTGCGTTATCTCTATTTTTTTTAGGTATTATTTTATTCATATTGTATGATACGTATAGTTATATTATAGGACAATATCTGCTCGCTCTTAAATTTATCACTGTCCTTTTCTTAGGATTAGGAATAATTATTTTTTTGTCGAATGGGATAATCCTTTTCGGCAAGAAAAACGGAATAGAAAAGGATATAACCGCCTTGATAAGCCTTTTCAGGGTATTCAGTTTCTCTGTTTTAGTAATACTGCTTCTTTATCTGCTTAACATAAATATAACAAGCCTGCTTGTAGGTGCAGGTTTTGCAGGGATAGTTTTAGGAATGGCAGCGCAGACGACATTAAGCAATATATTCGCAGGGCTTATGCTTATAACGACAAAACATTTCAAGAGCGGCGACATGGTAAAAATCACAACATGGCAATATCCTTCACTGCCTGCCACTTACCCTCATGACGAAAAACATCCTGGGATTTCAGGGAAAGTCACCAAAATAGGATTGGTATATACCCAGATAATAGGAGAAGACAAGGTGCCAATGTTCATACCTAACAATTTTGTTGTTCAAGCACTGATATACAATGAAAACAAAGCAAGCGGCAGAAAAGTTTCGATAAGGATAGAATTAAACAGAAACAAAAGTTTTGCAGAATTCTCAAAAATTTTTATAAGGGAAATAAGAAAAAACAAACAATTAAATTCAAAAATTCTCGGAATGAAGATAAATATAGAAGATATAAATTTAGATTATTACGGAATCTTTATAAATTATAAAACAAATTATGAATATATAGAAATGACATCAAACAAGGTAAAATCCCTTGCATTATCGGTGTCTTCGAAAATTTGACTATAAACGGTTTTTCATGCAAAAATAAAAATGCTGGTGATCCTATTAAGGTATTAATATTCGTAGTTCAAAAAGATTTCAAGGACGAAACCCTAAGTTTCATAAGAATGTTTTTGGAAAAATGGAGGATTAATTATTTTATTACAAGCTACTCGAAAGGAGAATGCACAGGTTATCATGGGGCTGTATGCAAACCCAGCATAAATACAAACAGTGTGAGCACCAATGACTTTGACGGAATCGTGATAATAGACGGAAAGGGCATTGATGAGTATAAACTGTACGAATACAGGCCTTTTCTTGACATAATCATGCTATTTGCCAAAAAAGGAAAATTTGTCTGTGCAATAAACAACAGCATAAAAATCCTCGCTAGAGCTAACATCATAAAAGGCAAAAAAATTGCAGTTTATAGTGATGAAGAAGCCAAAAAACTCATAATACTGTTTCATGGGGTACCGTCAGATAAGGACATAGAAATAGCGGATAATATCTTCACAATAAAAGATTCATCAAAATTGGATGAGACAATACCCAAAATGTTTGAGGCACTTGGAATAAAATGAGCATATGTCAAACGACAAAAAGATAATTCAGAGAATAGCGAATGAAAGGATAGACATATTAATAGGGAATGCAAAAAAATTGTTCGAAGAGGATTTACAGACAAGCAATGAAATCGCCAGAAAATATGTGCATTCGGCATATCTAATAAAAAGGCACTATAGGATAAGGCGGCATATTAAAGACACGTGCAATAAATGTTTTAATATCTTGATACCTGGAAAAACCTGCAATATTGTAGTTGCAAGCTCCAAGCATTTTATAATATATAAATGCATGAATTGTGGTTCAGAGACAAAGTTTCATTATCGATGAAAAATATACAAAAATTTCAGGTACCTCACAAATATTTTAATATTTAAACATCTATATTATTAAAGTATTTACAGGTCATGACATGTTTTCTAAAACAAAAACAAAAAAGGGCGAATGTATAACGACATTAGATAAAAAAGTGCACGATGCCTTACTGGCTATGTATGATACGCCTGACCCAAATAATCCCAAATTTAAGATACAGGGTTATGATAAAGATCACGCAGAACGAACAACAAGAATTGTTCTAATGGCAGCCCAAAAAATGAATGTTAATGCGCGCTACCTACCTGATTTCGAAGTCGCATCATTATTGCACGATATTGGGAGAGTTGGAATAGATCCGGAATTATTCGGAAAGATATTCCGCTTAGCACAGGAACATAACTTGCCTGTCAGAATTACTGACATCAGACTAGCGCATCCAGAAATCAGCGACTCTAAAGCTTCGGATTTTTATTTAAAACTTATCTCCCCAATACTTGTAGATAATGGAATTCAAATAACCAGTAAAGTAATCGACCATATTAACATGCGTATGGCACATAAAGAGAGATTATCCGCGACAATCCGTAAACTAAAGCCGCAACTCAATAATTTAAAAATAACCATCAAGCCATGGATGAAAAAGGTGATACTATTTTATTATTACCCTCAACTCATGAAAAATGAATCTAAAGAAGTACATAAACTTGGAATGCTTTTAGTGGCATGTGAAAATTTTGAAGCGTATAACAATAGAAGGAGGGGCAGGGATTATTATTGTAGGGAAAAAGAATCTTTAAAAGACGCATTCGATAAAATCAAAAAGTTTAAAGATAACGGATTAATCTCAGGCCAAGTTTTAAAAGTTTTGCAGGATTTGACAATAGAAGGCGATTTAGACAATATTATCAAAGAATCAAGGGGCATTCCGCAAAATGTTCCGTTGCCAAGAGAAGATATAGTTTTTAAAAAACATCTCAAAACTATTTTGAGATAATTTATGAGGACATTCACAAAATTTCAATTCGAAGTCAGA
>JAJZVQ010000028.1 GCA_021845575.1 Microcaldota archaeon
AACAATGATGCTTGCACGATCTTATTTGAATTTTGTTTGCGCCATTTATTTTTTGTTTGTAATGCCTATTATTTTCCTTGCGCCGGCAAGCAATTCTTCGGGATTCATTTTGAATATCCTGTCTTCGACCGCCATCTGCGCCGCAATTGCTACAGCCTCGTCTTTGCTGATGCCAAGCTTCTTGCGCGAGTCTATCAGAGCGTTCCTGAACTTCTTTTTCTTATGCTCCATCAGGATTGATATTACAGCCATCTCGTCCTTGCCGGCAATGGCACCTCTTTTTTTCTTTATGCGTATTATTTCTGAATCCACTTTTGGCCTTGGATAGAAACATGTTGATGGAACTGATGCGACGTGTTCCAAATCAAAGAAAAGATGCGAAAAAACGCTTAATCTCGAATACTTTTTTGATGATGGTTTTGCGAGCATGTGATCCACAAACTCTTTTTGCAAGCAGAGAACCGCTTCGACATCATTTTTAATCAGCCAATTCAGGAGCTTGCTGGAGATGTTATAGGGTATATTTGATATGAGAATATCGAATTTGCCCATGTCTTTTTCATTTAAGGAAAAGAAGTCGGCATTTATCAACTTTAAATTCTTTGCTTCTTCATTTATAAGTTCCGCATGCAGCCTGTCATAAAGCCTTTTGTCTATTTCTATTGTTGTAACATGATTTGACACGGCGCACAATTCTCTGGTAAGCATGCCGCGGCCAGGTCCAAGCTCAATGACATTTTTATTCTGGCCGAACTGAGCCTCTTTTTCGGCAATCTCCCTGCAGACCAAAAAATTTTGCCCGAATTTCCTTAATGGCTTGATTCTCTCTGTTGCATCCGTTTCTTTTTTCTCCATCGTTCCACTTGCTGTAGAAATCTTATTGTTTGTATTTCAGGATTGCCGCTATTCCGTGAAACCCTAAGAGCAACTCTTTTCCGTATTGGCTTTCCCCGGATATAAATTCCTCCTCCACATTATTTCTTTCGGCGATATTCAACAATTCCTCTATTGCGTCTTCTCTTTTCTGCTCTTCTAGCTTCCCCCCGCAGCTGTGCTGCAGGTTCTTGCTTTCAAAGCCTTCTTCAAAACTCTCTATCTCCGCGTTGCACAGCGAACATTTGTAATATACTTTTGACAATTCGTAATCCTCGCTTATAAGCAGAACCGAAACATTATTGTTCATCAATACTTTCTTTACGTTTTCGTATCCGTATACCGCAAGGCCTTTGTTGGATACTTCGCGTAAAAATCTTTCCATCAGTTTTCTCTCCTGAATCACTGACTGTTCCACAAGCAACTCTTTTGATTTCTCCAAAAGCTCATTGATACCCATGTGTTCATCGGTATACCCAGTATCAAACACTCCTAATACTTTTATTTGATAATTGAGGTGTTTTGCTTTTACAAAATTTTCTTTTGAAGGGCCGGGGCCTCCGACAATAAGCCCCTTTATCTTGAAATTGTACTTCTCGAATATTGCGTTAATTGAATCGCTTATGGATTTGTAGAAGTCGTTTATGCTCTCCTCGGTTCCCCTTTGGTACCTGTTGGCGCTTTGACCGCCTTTGTGTACCTTTGCATGCGCAAAGGAGTGGAGTTTGTCTTCGACAGTTACATGGGTGCCTTTTAGTATTGCAATCGTGGCTTCACGGCCATCAAGCACGACCAGGCAGTAGATATCCTTCGCCTCGAGAATCACTTCCAGCGGTTCGAGCAGGAAACTGGAATCGCATCGGTATATGTTTGCCTTTATAGGCTCCATCGGCTCTATCGAAAAAAGCTCGATGTTCGGCTTCGCCTGTTCTTTTGATATATTCCCGCAGAATACCGCAATGCCGTTATCTGGAAGTTTTTTGAAAAGCCTAAGATACTGTATTATCTTGTCAATAGCGCCCTGCACGTTAAGCCTTGTTGCCTTTGATTTTATGTTGCCCGATTGGTTGTATTCTTCCTTAAGCTTGTTTATTTCATCTGATAAAGAAAAATTTGGAGGCACATAAATGCTTATTAGTTCGGTTCCGGAACCTTTTACAGAAGAGAGCCTATTCATTTCTTTTCTTATTTCGTATTCTTTTCTCATAATATCAATTTATATAAGTGTAATGCGGAATTGTGCATTAAAAACGTTTTGAATTAAAATGTTTAAATTGTTGGTTACGGCAAATAAACGATGCGGAACTTGCCGCCCATAGTGTTAAACGCACTAAAAATATATATAAATATTGACTGCGAATATAAAAACATAAAGGTTAATGCATCAATAATATTTATTGAAAAAATAAAAACAAACTTTAGGAATAATATGAATTTTATATTTTATATATTAAAGAAGTTCTACAATTTATTAAGCAGAATATTTACTAAATTGACTATCCTGCTATTTTCGGTAGTGGTATATGGAGTAATCTCTGAATATATACTTGAACATAATGCTCCTGGAAGCGGGATCAAGACATTATTTGACAGCTTGTGGTTTGTGATGCAGACTATAACGACTGTGGGATATGGAGACACCCCAGTAGTGACCTTTTGGGGGAGAGTAAACGCAATGTTTTTAATGGTTATAGGCATAGGTACATTGGGAGTGTTTGCCGCAAGCATAACCTCCTTTATGGTAAGTTCTGCGATTAGTAAAAGATCAGGAGAGGTGAATTATAGAATGAAGACACATGTTATTGTATGTAATTGGAATGAAAACGCTCACGAATTGATAAAGGATATCGAAAGAAAAAAAGAGGATGTAGTACTTCTTGCTAATCTTAATTCCACGCCAGATAAGGAAATAAACTTTACAAAGGGAAGTTGCCTTAATATAGAGGATTTGAATAAAGTGAATGTCAATAAAGCCAAAATAGTGATAATACTTTCTGAAGCGGTAAACGACAGATTTGCCACTGCAATTGACGCGGAAAACATTTTAGGGGTTATGAATGTAAAGAAAGCCAATCCCAATGCACATATAATTGTGGAGCTTCTGAAACAGGAGAGCATTGAAAATGCGAAGCTTGCGGGAGCCGATGAATTTATGGTAAAGGGGACATTATCGGTAAAAATCCTTTCAAAGGGAGCACTCAATCCCGGAACCATCGAGATACTCGAGACCATAGTGACAGGGAGAAAAGGAGAGGAGATATTCGAAGAAATGATTCCGACATGGTATTATGGGAAAAGGTATGAAAAACTTGCATTTTATTTGTTTAAAAATGGGGCGATTCCGCTTGCGATAAGGAATAATGATAACCTAAACATAAATCCAAAAGTCGATACTGTCATGAGCGGGGGTTTTGTCATATACATATCAAACAAGAAGATAACCATCAAAAAGGAGTAATGCGGTGGTTTCCTTATTCGCCTGTTATCATTTTGTCTGCCAGTGCTCTATTAATTTTTTTGAAGAAAGGCTCGATGAACTTATCAAACTGTATTATTCTTATCGTCCTATCCGACAATTCTATCTTGAATCTTTCGCCTGGTTTTATCTCGGCTATATTCTCGCTGTCGCATCTGATTATCCCGTTGTATTTTTTGATGGCGACATTTATTTTTGAATCGGGGTCAAGTATTATCGAATTTTTGAACGGACCGTCTGCGTTCAGGAATGTGATGCATATCGCTTTTTGCGTTAATATTATCGGGCCGCCTGCAGACCTATTATATGCAGTTGAACCTATCAGATTTGTCACTATGAAACCGTCGCCAGAGATTTTAAATGAATTGTTTTTCTCTTTTCTGCCATTTATCTCAATATCAAAATAGACTTCTTCAAGCTTATTCCTTAAAAGAATCTCGTTTACCGCGTAATATTTTCTGTTTTTATAGTGCAGTGTTATCATTTTTGATATTGTTTTTATTTTGAATGCGTTTGTTTTGAGCAACCTTATCACTTCGTTTATATTGTCGGTGCTCACGTCCGCGTAATACCCCATACTGTCCAAATCGTTCGCCCTTATTGGCAATATGGGCCCATCAAACTCCTTTGCTGCACGTATGAATGTTCCATCGCCGCCTATTGCAATGCATATATCCGCTTTCGTCTCCTTTCCGCCTACTACATTTAATTCTTTTTTTATTTTTTCTATTTCCTTGTACCTTTTTTTGGATATGATTTTTATCTTCATTCTTGTCATCCTTTGGCTGATAAAACATTGTCCATACTGATAAATTCAACAACAGCATCGGCAGTTTCTTTGGCATTTGAATAGTGCGGCATGTGCCCCCCGTCAAACACTTTCAGTACGCTTCCTTCTATCATTTTATTCAATACAATGGCATTTTTTACATTTACCAGATGGTCCTTACTGCCCCATAATATTAGGGTTCTCGCCTTCAAATTTACAAGTGCCGATTTGATATCTTTGGTATTAAGCCAATATTCCCCTGTTAATGTGCTTCGCATAACATGTTCGCTGTTGTCAAATTCCATTAATTTTTTCAGCATTAAAAGGTCTATTTTTGGCTCGTCTTCGAATACCGGAATGTCCTCTATAATAAGATTTATTATCCTATCTGACACCCCGGCGTATTTCAGTGCCACAATTCCGCCGTATGAGTTTCCCATTATTGAAAAATTATTTATTCCAATGCTTTTTATAAGTTCGTCTATTGTTGCCAGATGCTTATCCAATGTATAAGCGATATCGGGCTTGTCTGATTTTCCATGACCCAGCAAATCTATTGCAAAGATTCCTATCTGTTCGGGCATATTCTCGATAAAGCGTTTCCATGATCTTGTTGTCGCCCCCAATCCGTGCAGCAGCAAGAGATTGTTTGTCCCTTTGTGATGTCTCAAAAATATTCTGCCTAATGAGGTATTTACGAAACTTTCTTCAAAATCCAATTTATAATCCATAATATCTTGATCGCTAGTTTTATTTTAGTAAACAAAATGTATGGGTCTCTTCAGTGCAGCCTCTGCGGCTTCCATTATCGCTTCGCTGTATGTCGGATGCGGATGTATTGTGTCGGCGATATCCTCCAAAGTGGCGCCCAATTCTATTGCCAGGGCCGCTTCGCTAATCATTGAATTTGCATCCTCCGAAACAATCTCTATCCCCTTTACTATATTCTCAGAATTGTATGCTATCTTGACAAAGCCGTTTTTCGTGTCGAGCGCTATTGCCCTACCTAATGCACTCAAAGGAAATTTTACGGTTTTGATATCGTCTCCAAAAATTCTTCCTGCTAATGCGATCTCAGGTTCTGAAAATATTACGGATGGGATGACAATATTGTCGAATGATGATTTCATTCCCGATGCGGACTCCGCAGCTACTACTCCCTGCCTCATCGCTTTGTGCGCGAGCATCGGTTCGCCTGAAACATCGCCTATTGCGTATATGTTTGAATCGCTTGTTTTCATGGTATTATCCGTAATTATAAACCCTTTGCCATCGAGTTTTACGCCTGTATTCTCCAAACCGAGATTTTTCGTATAAGGCACTAAACCTACCGCAACAACTATCACATCAGAATTTATAATGGTACCATCACCAAGCTTTACAGTATTTTCAGAATGGCTGACAGCGACGGAATTCTTGAATACCAAAATGCCAAGTTCGTTCATTTTCTTTTTTATTATTGAAACCGCATCTTCGTCAAAACGGGAAAGCACATCCGATCTTGCGATTATTGACACTTTTGTGCCTAATTTGGCATATAGCATGCCGAGTTCAACGGCGATATAGCCCGCTCCTATTATAACCATGCTTTTCGGGATATAGTCCAACATCAGCGCTTTTTTGTAATCGATTACATTGCCTGTTTCGACATCGAATCCGGAAAGTTTTGCGGGTTCTGAGCCTGAAGCTATTATTGCCTTGTCAAAATCGATTTCCACTCCGTCACTAAGCTGGAGTTTGTTTGGTGAAATGAATGTTGCAGTGGTATTCAACACATCTATGTTATAAGACTTGCAGAGAAATGATACGCCCTCTTCAAGCTTTTTTGATACCGAAATGCGCCAGTCATACATCTTTTTTGGGTCTATAGATATTTTTTCGGCTGCTATTCCAAACTTTTCTGAATTTCTCATTTTATAAAACAAGTCTGAGATATGGATAAGAGTTTTTGAAGGTATGCACGCATAATTCAGGCAGTGCCCACCCAATTTGTCTTTTTCTATGATTGCGACACTTTTTCCGAGTTGGGAAGCTCTTATCGCTGCCACGTATCCTCCCACGCCGCCCCCTATTACCGCTATATCAACCTTTTCAGGTATCGATCCCATTACCATTTTATCATTTTTAACAAATCTTGTATAACAAAATTTAATACGATTTCAGCTTATTGTAATCCTGTCGGCTATGTTTGTTATTCTGTCGACATTATACACTATTATCGTGCTGTAATTTGTCTTTATCCATATGGTGCCCTTGCTAGGATCAACTTTCACTACCTTCCCTATGTATGCGCCGATATCGTTTATTACATGCTTATTGTTGATTTTCGCTTTGTCAATGGCTCTCCTTCTCAATTTTATGCTGAGCAAAGAAATGCCGTAACCCCCGAGCATAGCGAGTGCGCTATATATAAGAAACTGCGAGAAATATATCTGCCCTATAAACCACGCAACTATGAAATAAAGCAATAGGATTGAGATTACGCCGTAACCCATATATATTCCCTGTTTTATCGCCCTGTACCTCAAACGCTTGTTTTCAAGGTCAGTAATCCTTCCTGATACGTAAAGTATGAGGCTTACGGGAAACGTCAGCAAAAATCCTTCTATTGCATACGAGATAATCGACAATTGGCTCAGCCTGCCCGCCATTGCGGACAAATAGCTTTCATAGCCCAATATCAACGATATGACAAAGAAGAGTATCGAACTTATATAAAATATGAAGCTGAACCTGTCTATGCTGAATCCCAAACCTTTGAATGATTCCAGCAATTTGTCGTCTATACCCAAGCCCTTCGAAATCAGGTATATACCTATAAGCGCAACAGGGAGCTGCCATCCGAAATTAAAATAGTAGCTTATGGCAAATAGAAGCATTATGGCTGCAGGGATGCCAAATATTATTCTCGCGTAATGAGGTTCTTTTAACTTTTCTATTATGGCAAAATATGTATTCTCAATCTTTTCCGCCTGCTTCATTCTTACAGTATCCACACTGTTTATTTTTATTCGGGTCTTGAGCAATGGAAGCACTCTGGAGTCGCTTGCGCCATCAGTGACAAGGACGCATGCGTCTATCTTGAATCTGTCAAAAACGAGGTCTATCTGCCTTGAAAGTTCGACATCTGCGGTGTAACCTTCCTTTTCTGCGCCGGTGATAGTTACCACATGCACATTATACCCCATCTTTTTCAGTTCGTCATATTTTCTTACAGCTTCAAACATCGTATTTGCATCCGGATCCTGGGGGTCCGCAAGTGCCAGCGCAGCTGCTGCCCTAAGATTGTTTTCCCTTCCTATTACCGGGCCTAAAATCTTCGTCTTCCTGAATAAATCGTTGTCTATATCGACAGCGAGTACCAGTAACCGATCTGATTCTGCCATAGTAAAGAATAGTAAGAGCAGCAATAAAAAACTTTTGATTTGAATTAGAAAGTGTGTTGTCCTGAAAACGCGATGTTTATTTCAGGATTGCGGCTCTTTTGAGCAATAGATACAATGCGGCATATGTCGGCAATTCTACGTCTTGATTGGTATATGGGCCAAATTGTATTCCGTTCATGGAAAATTCTCCGACATTATCTGCGTGTATCTTTATTGCTCCTTTTTTGAATAACACCGCATCGACCATCGGATCGAATTTTTCTAGCCTGCCGACGCTTCCGATATTTTTTGAGAGCAATGCGGTATCTCCATGGATGGTATCCTGCAGTCTTATTAAATGCCCCTTTTCGTTGGTAACATTTTTGTCTATCGAACTTGTCTGGTTTATTGTTAGGCTTTTTAGCAGATTGCTCCAAAATTCCTCTTTTTTCGGGATTTTTATTTTGTCCCAGTTTCCCGTTGTTATGCCCAATATTATTTCAGTTTTATTGGTAAGAAGTTTCTTTACAGTTCTCTTGTCAAGGCCCAGACTGAAAAGGCTTGATTCGCCCCCATTCAATGCGGATATTACGCCTTTTGCAAACTTGCCTCCCCATCCCGCATCGCCGGGTTTTGGTCCATGAAGCACTTTGAATTTTTCGCTGATATTTGGGAAGAAAATATTGAGGTTTATCCCGTTTCCTGTAACATAATCGCTTAGTTCTTTTCTAGCATCGGAATCAAGAGTCATGAATTCGCTGTTATTTACATGCACATGGTAACCTCTATTCCCGCTGAAATTGA
The DNA here is from genome assembly GCA_021845575.1 of Microcaldota archaeon. Classification (GTDB taxonomy): domain Archaea; phylum Micrarchaeota; class Micrarchaeia; order Micrarchaeales; family Micrarchaeaceae; genus JAJZVQ01. The sequence goes on from JAJZVQ010000028.1 coordinate 8,288, forward strand.
CAGTTATCTCATTCTTTGATATGCCGAAATCTGGAACAAGAAAATTTTCTACGAGTTTTATTGTCTCATTTTTGACAGCGGAAAGGCAGTCGGCGCATACCCACGATTTGCTATGGGTTTTATGGCAGCTTAGGTTGAGATCTGAAGAGTCCAAATCAAAAACGAGTTCGGAGTTTATCCATCCTTTGTTTTCCATCGGTCTTG
>JAJZVQ010000001.1 GCA_021845575.1 Microcaldota archaeon
TTGTAGAGCTCCTTGCTGCTTACCAACCAATCGCCAGCATTTCCAGTTATAACATTGCCTTTTTTGTCGGTAAACTTGAAATCTTCATCCATCCTTATGCCGACTCTCTGATGCTGGCGTTCTGGATAATTATACAGTCTAGAAATGTACAGACCAGGGGATAATACTTTATTTATTGGCTCTCCCATAAAATCACTTTTGTATTTTATTTCTATTTTATTATTGATAAGCAGCCATTCTTGGTTTATTGTTTTCTTTTCTATGTGTCCCATGATTTTAGCGTCCTTGCCTATGAAAAGGTAGTCCCCTAATTTATAATCCTTCTCTTCTGTGATGGTTTTCCATCCTTGTGATCCGATATAAACTACTCCTATACCGTCTATTGAACTGGGCATGTGAACGGTCTTAGTTATACTGTAGTGTCCATCAGATCCCGCAACGCTGACTTTCACTGGCTCTGTGAAAAGATCATTCAAATCCACAAGTTTCCTGCGACCAGCTAATATTTCCATTGTCGAAAAGTCAATAATACCTAAGTCTTTGCGTGTCGGTACCGGATCTTTCCTAAACAGGCCCTTAATTTTATTCATTATGTTCACATTATTATTCTGCATTGTTTGTTCCATATCCTCACATCTGTTTATATTTATAAAAATTTAATATATGTCTTAATATTTATAATTTATGTTGTCCCAAATGCAACCGTATTTTATGCCTGTCGCTCTTAAGCGATATTTGATATCTTTTATTAATCACTTAATTCAAGTATAAAAAAGAATTAATATTGATAATATTTTTTTCAAGGGATGTCTTACTAGACAGATGCTCTTTTGTTGAATGCATACCCTATGGCGAAATAAATCAGCTTGGCTGCAAGAAAATTCGGATAAACCAATCCAGGAATAGGGCTTAGTTCCACAAAATCCATTCCAATAACTTCCCTTTTTGACAAAACGCGCTTTAAAATTTCTTTTAATTCGTAAAAGGTCAAACCGTCAGGCTCCGGAGTTCCGGTGCTTGGCATTTGGCTTGGATCAAGCACGTCAAAATCTATCGAAAGGTAGATTTTGCTATTTGTATTTTTCAGTATCAGGTCGCTTATTTCCTGCAAATTCATACTGTGCATGTCTTTTCTGAATAAAGTAGTCTTAAAAAATTTCATGCCTTCTTTTTCAATGCTGCGCACACCCACACTGTAATGCGAGTTTGTCAACTCGCCGACTCTGGCAACTACGCAAGCATGCGAATATTTTGACCCGGAATACTCATCTCTTGAATCAGAATGCGCATCAAAATGCAGATATGTAAAATTTTTTTCTATTTTTGCAACTGAGGCTACCGCACCTATAGAGATTGAATGATCGCCCCCCAAAACAATCGGGATTTTTTTATCCTGCAATATTACATCTACCTCCCTCTCTACCCTATTTGACATTGCTTTTGGTGAATTTACATCGGGAGCCAACTCGTCCGTGGTATACACCAAAATGTCATTTATATCCATATCAAGTTCTTCATTGTATGGTTCTACCGTCCTGCTTGCCGAGATTATCTCGTGTGGGCCGTCTCTTGCCCCTGCTTTGTACGAAGTTGTGGAGTCATAAGGAACCGGCAAAACAACTATTTTCGATTCTTCATACTGCGGTGTTAACCCAAACAGAGTATACGGCGTAAGTGAATTTAATATTTTCATAAAAATCACAATAATTTAATAATCTGTTTAAAATTAAATACCTATCCTTTTCGCAATCCGGAATTTTATCTGTATGACAAGGTAGACCACTAATATAAACTATAACTCAGGATGAAAGCAAAATAGGATAAAAGTATATAATATAAATATGAAAGATAATATAAATAATATAAATATACAAAATTTATTTGGTGCTTCGTAATGGCAAATCATGAGCTATCTGAAAGCCCCAACTTCATCCATGTAAGAATGCCATCAAATCAATTCACTTTGTGAGATAATGGGGATTAATCAAGAATCTAAAGCAATTATAACAAAATATGCAGTAAAAAATGCCATGGATTATGGCAGGGCAGACATTGGAAGTGTATTGGGAAAGGTTATAAACGTTTTGAAAGGAATCCCGATAAGCGAACTGCGCGCGGAAGTTGAAGATATCGTAAATTATGTAAATAAATTGAAAAGGAATGATTTGGAAAAAGAATATGCCCAGTTCAAAAATGAATTTGACGAGATGACAAAAGAAAAAGCTGAAAAAACAGCAAAACCCAAAATGATTATTGAAGGAGCTAAAGAAGGAGAGGTAGTAACAAGATTTCCGCCAGAACCAGGGGGATATATACATATAGGAAATATGAAACAATGCATACTCAGCGACGAATTTGCCAAAATCTACAAAGGAAAAATACATCTTTATTTTGACGATACAAACCCGGAAAAATGCAAGCAAGAATACGTTGACGGTATAAAAAAAGACACAGAATGGATGGGAATAAAATTTGATAGGGAATATTATGCAAGCGACTTTATTGAAAAAGTATATGATAACGGCCGAAAGTTAATTGAAGGAAACAATGCATATGTATGTTTTTGTGATTCAGAGACTGTAAAAAATTCTAGAAAGGAGGGAAAGGTATGCCCACATAGGGAACACACCAAAGAGCAGAATACTAGGTTTTTTGATGAAATGCTCAACAAAAAATATAAGGAGGGAGAAGCAATTGTAAGACTAAAAGGGGATATGGAATCGGATAATGATGTTTTTAGGGACCCCACGTTATTTAGGGTAAAAATGTTCAAGCATTACAGGCAAGGAGAAAAGTATGCCGTATGGCCGACCTACCACATGAATACTCCGATAATTGACAGCATTAATGGAGTAACTGATGTTATAAGGGGAAAAGAGTACGAAAAATGGGGCGCCGTCCACAAAAAAATACTCGATTTTTTAGGTCTTAGAATGCCTAGAATACATTATGAAGCAAGGCTCAATATAGCAGGCACTACGACTGCAAAAAGAGATATAAGAAAATTTATCGCCGAAGGGATCGTTGAAGGATGGGATGATCCAAGACTTGTAACCATCATTGCATTGAAAAGAAGGGGAATACAGCCTGAAGCCATAAGAAATTTTGTCTTGAGATTTGGGTTGAGCAAAACAGATAGCGTAGTAAGCATGGATATGTTGCTCGCGGAAAACAAAAAAATAATAGAACAAAAGGCAAAACATCTGTTTTTTGTAAAAGATCCTGTAAAATTAATTGTTAAAAACGGTGTAAATAATTTTAATGCCAAACTTCAGCTATATCCAAATACTACCACTAATTTCAGGGAATACAATGTCAGTAATATCTTTTATATAAGCGGAGATGATGCCAAATCAATCAATAAAAATGATGTCATAAGGTTGAAGGATTTATTTGATATTGAAGTAATATCGAAAGAACAGGGCATAGTAACAGCAGAGATTACCGATTCAAAGAAATACAATAAAATAATACAATGGGTATCCGAAAACAATTATGTTAAATGTTCGATTCTTATTCCGGGGTCACTGATGGACGACAATGGAGGTATTATTGAAGACAGTTTAAAGATCTTAGAGGGATATGTCGAAAGCTATTCGGAAAAGCTTGCAGCGCACGAAATAATCCAGTTTGAACGTTTCGGATATGCAATACTCGACAAGAAAAAACCGCCAATGCCTCAATTTATATTCACGTCAAAATAGTAGATCATATTTGTTGCAGGTTCTTTGTTTCAACATCATTTATCCAAAATTCCCCTATTTCCTTATTATTTACTAATTTTGAAGCGGATACTATATCCTTTATCATGGAATGGTATATCTTCCATGTATACCTCTTATCCATAAAGACGATTATCGCTTTATCTTTCTCATTTCTTATCGCCCTTCCTGCGGCCTGTATCACACGTATCATTGCAGGTATTTTATACGCATAATTGTCGCCTTTTCCATCAAACTTGTTGTCAAGGTAATCTATTCTTGCTTTCAGTTCAAGAGAAGGTTTAGCCAATGGGATTCCAACTATAATAATTCCCTTTATCAAGTTATTTTTGTAATCCACGCCCTCGCTCAGACTTCCTCCCATTACCCCAAACAGTATCGCATTCTTTGCGGCACTCAGTTTTTTCAAAAGTTCGTCTATTTCAATATTTTTCATGTATTCCCTTTGAACTATCAAGTGCTCATTGTTCATATATCTAAAAACGCTTTTGAGAACCGAAAAACTCGGAAAAAACACCGCAACATTTCCAGGAATCCCTCTCTTTATCTCAATAATCCTGTTCGCGATTTTTTCGTATTCTGTCAGCGATCTGCTTTCGTATTTTGTTGTTACTGCATCGTCTATAAATGCGGCGACATTGGCCTTGGGAAAAGGCGATTGATAATTCCTAAGATTCGCGCCATTCATTCCCAGCATATCCGAATACATTTCAATTGGCGTGAAGGTCGCGCTCATGAATATATTTGCGTATGGCTGTTTTAGTATATCTATTATTTTTTCTGGGTAAAGGCAATCAATCGATATCCTTATATTTTCCCCGACCTTAGTTATTATCCTAGCTATTGAGTCATCTTCCATTACCCACCTCTTCAAAAAATTGGATAAATGGAGCATGGCAGGCCTCTTTCCCAATTTGCTGTCTATATATTCTAATGAAGCCGCATCCAGCAATTTTATCAGACCGTCAATATTATCCCTTACTTCTTCTGGCATATCGTTTATGCCAATAAATGCTTCTTCGCAAGTTTTTAGCTTCCTTTCAGCCAATTTTTTCATCTCAAATGCAATATATGTTATATCCATTGCCTTTCCTAATTTTTCAAGTTCGCTGTTAGCTCTTTTCACAACTTCTGTGGATATAGAACCGCTCATGTAAGAGTTTCCCAAATCTATTATATTATGGGCTTCATCCCATATTACCACCGCATTTTCTAGCGAATGCGAAATCTTCTTTAAAAATGCCTTACGTGTATTCGGATTGAGGATATGTGCATAATCAGCAATGATGACATCAGAATCTTTTGCGATTTTCGTTGCAATTTCGTAAGCGCACAAACCGCGGTTAAAACAAGCATCAAAGAACTTTGCGTGTCCGTAAGACGCTTCCATTACCATATCTTCGCCAGGATTATACTCTTTTGTATTGTTGAAATATCTACATTTTCCTTCCTTAAGCGCCTTAGTGCATGCAGTATAAAATGCCTCCCTTGTCATGTTATTTATCCTTTCATTTATACATAAATTCTGTTTTCCCACCATGTCCACAAATTTTATCCCAAGATTGAATTTTTTATTTGTCTCCAAAAGGGATTCCACGACAATCCTATGCTGCGATATTTTGGGAGTCAGGAAAAATATGTCAATATTATTTTCTTTTGCAAATGTCAGCGAAGCACTTAATGCCGCATCCGTTTTTCCTATCCCGGTAGGCGCATTTACAAGTATATTTTTCCCTTCTTTAAGGCTTTCATAAATATCATGAATCATCTGTTCTTGATGCTTTCTTGCTTTTTTGAATCTCAAAAAATATTCCATTCAATCACTTACGATAAAAATTCAAAGACAAATAATAAATATTTGAAAAGATACAATGATAATGATTAGCATGGAAAATACTATTAATCCGAAATCAAAGGCCAAAACAATTAACATAATAAATGCCACTGAACGTTTAGGAAGGGCAGGAGATATTTATGCTTGGCCATATTCTTCAAAACCTCAGCATATAAAAGCGGATGACGGCAATTCTTATGTGGTAAAATTTAAAGGAAACCCTCAAGGAACCCGTATTTTAGCTAATGAATATGTTGCAGGCAGTTTATCAAAATTAATCGGGATTCCAACGCCAACATTTTCGATAATGAATGTTGATACAAAACTTTTAGAGTACATCAACAGGATTAACGGTACAGAATTCTATCAGGGAAGCCAGTTTGCAAGTACTTACATAATCTCAAACAATATGACAGAAGGAATAAAAAATGCGGTAAATGCGAAGGATTGGCCAAAGGTCATTGTATTTGAGGCTTTAATCCAAAACACAGATTTTAGAGAAATGCACGTTCTTTTATACACGGATAAGAAGGACAAACAAAAAAGATTTTGTGTAGTAGACCATGGTTTTGCTTTCAATGAAAAGAAATGGACTGAATTAGAACCCAAAAGAGTATGGAATCTTCCTTCCTCCGCATTTGTAAATATCACAAGGCAGATGAAAGCTGATGGCATTTCGGATAAATCAATTGATAATACAATTATCGAAAAATTCAAATTGAAGGACAACGAGATAAAAGCAATTGTCGATTCCCCGTTTTTAGAGGAATGGGGAATTGATAAAGACGACAAAGATGCAATTGCGACATACCTTTCGCATTTTTCAGAGAATGCAAAGAAAGTTGCTGAACTGCTCAGAAAGTAAACCTGTCACTCATTTTTTTATTGGTATGGCTGTTAAAAGTCAAAGTTTATACCCAAATTTCCGCATCAAATCATATCTTTCCTTTTTGTCATCGTCCGTTTCCATGCCTTTTGCGCTTAATCCGTCCATGACTCCAATTACCGCTCTCGATTCATCCTCCCTTGCTATTACAACTTTGACGGTGTTTGCCGTTGCGGCGTAAATATTAACAACTTCATTGACATCCCTGATATGCTTTATCACGTTTATAGGAAATGCATTTTTAAGTATTATCAAGAATGTATGACCTGCATTAATTTTAAAAAGATTTTTTATCGCGAGTGCTTCAAGTTCTGCATCATTGCCAGAACTCCGCAATAATCTTTTTCCGCTCGCTTCGACAAAAGCAACGCCAAATTTTATCCCCGGAACAGAATTGACCAATGCTTCGTGAATATCCTCTACGGTTTTTATAAATCCTGCGTGGCCTATTACTATCTGCATATCCTCGTCCTTTTCCGTTTCTATGATTTCAAATTCCGTCAAAAAATCACCCAAATTTTATAACTGCAAGCTTTTCAAAGAATAAATTCTTTTCCTTTATGATTGTCCCACCCGACTTTTCAACGTCATTTTCATAACCGTTGAGGGAACTTTCAAGCATCAATACAATATGTTCTTCATTTACATAATCTATGTAGCGATTAATAAATTTATCTATCAACTCCCTGCCCTTTATGCCACCATCAAGGTTTGCATCAAGCTTGCCCGTTTCTTTCAGTTTTTTTATCGGCTTAGAATACAAGTAGGGAGGATTGAATATAATCGTATTATACCTCCTATTAATCCCTGAGAACAGGTCAGATTTGATAAATTCCCCCTTTATATTATTTAATCCTGCATTCGCTCTTGCGCATTCCAACGCTTTTTCGGATATATCCGCAAATGTAACTTTGCAACCTTTTAACGCAGCAGTTATTCCTTGTATGCCGCTGCCGCATCCCAAATCTAATACCTCCCCAAACGCCTGCTCCTCTACCGCCTCTGCCAACAAATAGGAGTCTTCTGCAGGGCTGTATACGGATTCGCACATTCTTATTTTTGCCTGATTCATCTTATCAAAATAAAACGATAAAATTAGGACGTACTTTCTGCTATACTTGTAATGCCTCCTTTTAAATTATATGAGTTGACTCCTTTCTTTTTTATGTAATTGACTACTGCTCTGGATGTATTTCCATGATAACATAAAAATATGTGTTCTTCAAACTTTTTCAATTCACTCTCGTTTTTGATTGAAATCTCAGTGGCCGACATCTGAATGATTTGATTCTTATCTACTTTTATAAGATCTGCCACGTAAGGCACAGGTTCTATTCCAAGCCACACTATTTTAGTATTTTTTTTCCTTGCTATATCTAGTGCTTCTTTTAAATCTATGTCTTCCATCATATCCCCAAATAAAAAAAGAATGCCAAACAGCAACATGATTTCCCGCAGTTAAGCAGTACACACATGTCGTAAACAGGCTTAGCTTCCAAGTTCGGAATGGGTTTGGGCGTTTCCCTGTTCCTATTACCGTTTGACATTAATACTGCAAGTTAAAGTTATTTATTCTTTTCTTTTCTTTTTAGTATATTTTTCTTCAATTTCGTTTTTCTTTACACTTGGCAATGACATTGAATTTATTGGTTCAGTATCTTGTTTTTTATCCTCTCTTTTTATAGCAGTCGGATTATAAGTGGTCCTTAGTACCATATTGACTTTTATCTTTCCTTCCTCCTTCAAACTTTCAAAAAATTCCATTGCTTTGGGGTTATCCTTGAGGGACTTTACAATAAGTGGGATATTGGGTTTATAAATCTCTTCTTTAGAAAGGAAATTGAGAAGAACATTTACTTCCTCCTGGTTAGGGTATTTGTCTGCAGAATAAATAGGGTACAAAGTCATGTTGTATGTGCCTGTGCGATCCTCCCATTTCAGTGTCTTATTGTCTCCGTTTATAATTTCTTTTGCGCCTAAATATTTCAATTTCTCCCAATTTCCGGTAATTATTGTTTTTAATTCCTCATTAGATTTTTTTAATTCCTCTTCCAACTTATTTTTCTTTTCCCTTAACAGCCCATTTTCATATAATTTCGAACCGATACTTATTGATAAACCCATCAATGTCTCGGTTTCTAACCTCTTTTTACCTTTTGTATTACCTTGTTCAGCAGTATTTTTTTGTTTGTTCATAAAAATCACTAAATATTAAACCACAAATTTTATAACCTTTACTTTATTTACTTTTTATTAATTTTATTCACTTTTGCGGAAACATTTCTGCCGGCCTTGCATGATGTGCATATGTGCAGGTTTAAATCGTAATGTTCATCACATACCCTTTTGCCACACATCCTGCAGGTGTGCCTGCTGATCTTGCCGCAAATATCACAAAGCACAATAACATCACTCATTGTTCTCCATCCTTTTTATCTTCAGATATATCAACAACATTACTTAATAGTTCCTTTGCTTTGTAAAAGGAAAGGGGTTTCATTCCTTTACTTTTGGAATAGTTGCATTGATACATTATTTGTTGATTGGTTATTTTTGTACTCGGGTCGATAGCCCTGCATTTGTCTATGTAATCAACGATTATCTTGTAAGCTTCGTTAACATCCAACTTTTTAACATTGACAAGATAAGGCGCCAATATAAGGTTTACAATCCTCTGCCTCACATCCGGAACTGGGTTAGAAAGCAGTTTATCTATCCATTCTTCGTTTCTTCCTGATTTTCCCCCTATTTGTGGTTTGTACAATATGTTTATCTCCTTTGCGTAAGTCCTTATTTGTTTTGGTATCTCCGATTTTGGTATTGGCAAACCCTGTTTTATTTTTTCTGCGGCTGCACCAAGCAATATGGCGATTGCTTCATGTCTGCTTATTTCCACAAACCCATTCGAAAGTTTTTGGTTTGATAATGAATATTCCTTAGGTTTTTTGATCTTGAGAAAAGACACCACGTTTATTCTGAACCCATCATCGAGTTTTTCTAAATTTACCCCAAGTTCTTCTGCCAAGCGCATAAGATTGCTTTCACTATCCAATGACATCGCAATTGCGGATCTTCTAGCTTCGGCTTTCGAGTATTTTTCAATTGCCAAAGGATTTTGCAGAGAACTGACTAGAAGTCTTGCGTATACATAACTTATTATGTTATCGATTATGTTATAATTTGTTTCCCTATACTCAATTTTTTCGTTGTTTAATGCTTCCTCAATACGGGTTTTCGCCAATTTTAGATAGAAATCCTCATTGCGTATATCTGTTTCTTTTACAATCTCCTTTGCCTCTTTGGAAAACGGATATCTGTAAGCAAAATCAAGTTTTTCATTTGCAACCATCGGATCAGCATTAGAGTTCGTTGGAACAATAACGAAAACAAAAAATATAAACGTTTCTTAGTGAATCCCTTTGCGGAAGGCGACTTCCCGCTATATAAAGTTAAAATTCGGGTGCATTGACTAATACTACTTTATCGTTACTAAAAATCTTCCAAGAAAAAAGTTAAGTATAAATATGTTTATGTTTAATATATGAAATGCTTTTATTCTAAAGTTGTTTATGCTTATTTATTTTAAGTTTTCAACTTTAATATTATCCATCGTGAAAATTGCTGTTTGCAATTGGATGTAGTCTTGAGGAATGCAAAGAGGAAATCGCACAATTGCTTAACCAATCGACTCCAGTCGATGCTGCTGGAGGACACTGCTATCAGATTTCGACAGCCATGCAAGTCTGCTCAACGGCTTCGTTGGGCGGCGTACGGCTCAGTAACACGTAGTCAATCTACCGTAAAGAGGCGTATAACCTTTGGAAACGAAGGCTAATTCGCCATAGGTTAAGGGATCTGGAATGACCTTTAGCTTAAAGGATGCGCAAATTGCAGCGCCATCGCTTTACGATGAGACTGCGGCGGATCAAGCAGATGGCGGGGTAACGGCCCACCATACTTATAACCCGTAGGGGATGTGGGAGCATAGGCCCCGAGAAGGGCACTGAGACAAGGGCCCTAGCGCTACGGCGTGCAGCAGGCGCGCAAACTCCACAATGCGCGGAAGCGTGATGGGGGGAATCTGAGTGGCTAACGTTTAGTTAGCCTTTTGCCAAGTGTAGCACGCTTGGCGAATAAGTGCCGGGCAAGACCGGTGGCAGCCGCCACGGTAATACCGGCGGCACAAGTGGTGTCCACGATTATTGGGCTTAAAGCGCTCGTAGCTGGTTTGTACCGTCTCACGTGAAATATTGGCGCTCAACGTCAATGCGGGCGCGAGATACCTACAAACTAGGGAGCGGGAGAGGTAAGGAGTACTCATGGGGAAGGGGTTAAATCCTATAATCCTATGGGGACTAACGCTGGCGAAGGCACCTTACTAGAACGCATCCGACAGTGAGGAGCGAAGGCTAGGAGAACGAATCGGATTAGATACCCGAGTAGCCCTAGCAGTAAATTATGCAGACTTTGGTATTGCAAATGTCATGAATGTTTGCAGTACCGTAGCGAAAGTGTTAAGTCTGCCGCCTGGGGAGTACGGTCGCAAGGTTAAAACTTAAAGCAATTGGCGGGGGAGCACACCAGGGGTGGATGCTGCGGTTTAATTGAATCCAACGTCGGAAATATTACCGGGAGCGACGGCAGGATGAAGGTCAGACTAAAGATCTTACTTGACGAGCCGAGAGGTAGTGCATGGCGGTCGTCAGCTCGTGGTGTGAACTGTCCGGTTAAGTCCGGTAAGTATGTGAGTGATATGTCGAGGAAGCTGAAACTGAATCCGAAAATAAGTTATATGCTTGGCTTATACAGCCATTGCAATCAGGAAAAAAGTGCAATAGGAATAACAGTTGACAACAGCAGGACAATAGAGAAATTTGTAGAGATATCTTTGAAGGAATTTAATGTGCAGCCAAACAGAATCCTTATAAGCGAAGAGGGAAGGAATACTAAGGCGCTGTTCTACAATTCGAAGTTGAGAAACCTGTTTGATAAAACAATCGCAAGGAAATCAAAACTGTTCAAGTACAAGAATGCATACGCAATGGAATATATAGCAGGAGTGTTTGATGCATGCGGAAAGGTTGACAACAGGGGTATCTTCATGGAAGGAATAGACAGGGAAGACCAGATGATACTTGAAAATTTAGGCATACACATATTGCAAAAAGGAAAGAGGAATTATATCATAAACGATTCATTTTTTATCATGTTTATAAAGGAATTCAGCATGAGGCTTTCTTATATTGCTCATATACCTGGAAACGAGCGAGACCCTCACTAATAGTTGCTACTGATTCAGCAATGGATTAGGCACTCTATTAGGACCGCCTCTGTTTAAAGAGGAGGAAGGAGAGGGCAACGATACGTCAGTATGCTCTGAATCTTCCGGGCCACACGTGGCATACAAAGGTTGGTACAATGGGATGCGATGCCGAGAGGCAAAGCCAAACTCACAAAGCCAGCCCAGGTTCGGATTGAGGGTTGAAACTCACCCTCATGAAGCTGGAATCCCTAGTAATCGCTTGTCACTATCGAGCGGTGAATATGTCCCTGCTCCTTGCACACACCGCCCGCCAACCCACCCAAGTAGAGCCATAGTGAGGCAGCATCTTCGGATGCTTTCGAGTTATGGTTCCGTGAGGAGGGGTAAGGCGTAACAAGGTATCCGTAGGGGAACCTGTGGATAGATCACCTCATCGAAACATTAAATGGTTTCAAATATTGTGTGTTGTAAGTAAAGGCGCGAGATCCTCGCATTAATCCTCAAGACTGCTGTTTTTCTTGTCTGCCCTGCGGACGCTCTCTAATTCTTGCATATTTTATAAGTCAGTCCAAAAATTCATACATAAGAATTAAATACCTGATTGCGGACTAAACCTTTAGGGTAATGTTTGGTGGTTTTATGGGAAAAGATATCGTGTGCGAGATGAGTGGATTTTTGGTAGATGCAAAAAAGCAGAATATGGAGGGGTTGCAAAAAGACCAAAATGAAAAATTTGCCAAATTAAATCTAAAGAAATTAAAGAGATTAGAATCAAAAGATGAAAAGGTTATGATGATATTCGAAGACGTTGAGAATATTATAAAGATAGAAGATTGTGTGAAAAACAATACTCCGACACGCACCAGTTACTATGAACATGATAGCGTAGAAAAAAAGGATGTTATAAAATGGTTAAAGCAACCTTATGGGCTAAATCCGAAAAACAGCGAAGGGTCCTTTCTTGAATACATGTTCAATCATGAAAATGGCATAATAGAAGTCCTTAAGTATGTCGAAAATTTGAGATATGAGGGGTTTATGAGGCTTGGGCTGATGCATGATAATACCGGATTGTACACAAAAATTCCAGAATGAAAATTTGATATTCTTTTTCATATGAATGAAAATTTGATATTCTTTTTCATATTTACCCTATTTCTTTTGACTTCTCCAAGGCATCCGCTAACCTCAGCATGTTTTTGAACTTCTTTATCTCTGTATGTTTGATAAAGCCAACTTCTTTATGCTCATTTTTTTGATCTTTGTCTTTTTTCATTTTTGACAACACTCTCTCGAAAATTTCCGCACCGGTCTCATTGTTTGGTTTATTAAACTCTTTTCTCATTATGTTCGTGTGTGCAAACTCCTTTCCGGCATTTTTGCACAACTGCATGATATCCGCTCCGGAAAACAAGTCGGTCTCATTTGCAAGATAATCTATCATAGCATTCTCATCGCTTAATTCTTTCCTTAAATTGAATTTGTTTATGTATATTTTTAGTATCTCCTTTCTTCCCTCTTCGTCAGGAAGAGGTATCTCATAACTTTTATCAAATCTTCCAGGACGCACCAATGCCGGATCGAGCAGCTCCGGAAAATTCGTTGCGCCTATGACAACCACATTTTTGATTTCGTTTATTCCATCCATCTGGTGCAAAAGCTCATTAATGAGCGAATTATATATTTTGCTGTTTACGCCGTCATCGCGTGCGCTTCCGATGCTTTCTATTTCATCTATGAAAAGTATTGAGGGCGAATTTTCTCTTGCTTTTTTGAAGTATTTGCTTATATTTTTTTCGCTGTCTCCAACAAATTTGTTGAGAACATCAGACATTGAAAATGAAAAGAAATTGAATCTTGACTCGTTAGCAAGTATCTTTGCGATTGTGGTCTTCCCAGTTCCAGGAGGCCCGTAAAGAAGAATCCCTTTCGGCAGATCAAGGTTGTACTCATTGTAATAATTGCTGTATTCAAGAGGCTCTATAACGTCCTTTTTTATTTCTTCGATAATGTTTTTTAAACCTCCTAAGTTATCCCAGTCATGTCTGCCTATTTTATTATTTTTATTATTGTATAATTTTACCTCATTCGCAAAATCATTGACATCTATCGTATGATTGGTACTTTTGCGGTGCGCCTCCTTGCACATCACTATAATTTCTCCACCAGGAATCCCGTAAGTCATTTTTGCGATATCTTCGACCTCCTTTTCGTTTAGATTTATATCCTTTAAAGCTGATTTGATTATTTCCTTTCGCGCTTCCTCATCAGGAAAGGGAATTTTGATTCTTTTGTCAAAAAAATCAATAATTTCAGGAAAAACCTTTGAAGAGTCCCCCAACCCGATTACAATTCCTTTGCCATTTTCAACTAGCTTAGAAAAATTTTCTAGAAAATTCTGCAAATCTTCTTCTGCAAATCCCAACTCTTCGAGCCTGTCCAATTGGTCTAAGGTAAAAACTGTTGGCTTTTGAGGCCTTATCATCAATTCCCTATCAACTAAATCGTATATATCTATAAATCTTATGCTCAATTTCCCAAAATGCTCTTTTATATTCTCTAGTATTGTAGTTTTTCCTGTTCCACTTTCGCCATCAATAAAGATGGAATTTGGCTGTGCATCCTTGTTGCCAGAAGCAAATTTTTCTTCTATTGTTTTTATAATTTCGGAAATTTCCTTTTCTGCGCCGTAAATTTTATTTTCTGACATTCAACCCACCATTAACTATTAATAAGGTATTATGCTTTTAAATTTTTTGTATTAAAATCCAAAATTAAGACAGCAAAATAATAAGGTATCGCGCAACATCGCAAATACATCCGTACTCTAAAGCAAGGTATAAATATCTCTTAAGTTTCATACACAATGAAGTGATTTTATGGCAGACGCCAAAACCGTATCTCCGGGAAATAAAAATATGGAAAATAAGACCGTTCATTCAAAAGATAATAATACAAATATGCCTGATTACCAATTAATATACGAATCCATCTTAAAATTACGGGATTATGCAGCAAATCTTCCGTCAGAATCAAATGCAGCCATGAACGATAGAATTGTTGAATTTGGAAAGGTATTCCTAAAAAATGTTTCTAGATTATATTTTCAATATCCCAATGCAGTAAACAGTACAGAAGCAAGGTCAATCGCCAATTTTTTTAAGAAGAGAATTACTGCAGAAAATGCAATAGATATGCTAAAGCCAGAATTTATTAACTTCAGTGCCTCAGTATTGCATAGCATAGAATACAAGACTGGTGCATACATAGACCTGCCAATGCAAGCAAAGACCCCGCGCATAATAAGCAATGAGGAATCAAAGAACATTGATGAATTACTGGATATACTAAGATTCTTGCCCGAATCGATAAAGAAACCAGATGGCAACAATGATAAGTTGCTTGCATCTTATGTTCACTTGAGAACAGTATTGAAAAACAGCATTGACGAGACCAACGGCTATTTGTCAGAAAATTTCAAAAAGATAAGCGATTTGTTCGAAGATACAAGGACAGTACTATTCAAAATTTCCGAAGCCAAGAATAGCAAGATGTCTAAAAATGAAATTGCCATGTTTTATGACTCTGTGAATAATCTGCTTTACAGAATTAACAACTTCGAGCATTTCGGGCTGATTAGAAGGATAGGATTATCGAACAAGGCAAGGATACATATCAAAAACGAGGTAAAAAAGGATATCGAAACCCTGTTTAGATATAAGTAGCTATTTTTACAAAATGCTAATTTCATAATAAATTGTACCAATGCCGCTTTTTTTGAAATTCCCATAATTAATTTAGTTATTATTAAATTATTGTTGTTAAAATTATCATAGAAAAGGGGGCTGTAAGCTAACCTGGCAGACTTCCGCGTTCGGGTCGCGGAGACCCGAGTTCAAATCTCGGCAGCCCCATGCTTTGTTTCAGGGAGGGGAGAAAGGGTTCGGATACATGGAATGTACGCTAATTCTGGCTGCATAGCGGATTCTCAGCTCACAACTCAAAACCAGCTTAATTACTACTCAGCGCAGATAGAAGCCCACGCAAAGGCGATAGTAAAATTAAATAAGGTTTTAGACAAGCTAGACAGAGTATTAAGCCAGAGGAAGCTTAACGAGTTTAAGGGTTCGGATACACGCCCGGAGGCTCAAAATAGGTACAAGAGTGGTAGCCATGAAGAATAACCAGAGGTTAGCGAAAGCTGGGTTCGGATATTTGCAGGAATCCGAACACGAATCTGTACGCAAAACTGCACCTATAGAGGCAAAGAGGTACGTACAGAGCCTATTGCCGCATTTGGCAAAGCACGAAGTAGAAGACCTTACTCACATGATAAGGCAGTATTACATAATAAAATTCCACAGAAGGAGAACCCCCAAGTATGGAACTATAAACAAAGGCTTTACAGAGGAGCAGCTTCAGAGGTTCTTCAGGGCCATAAACGACCCTAAATTCAGGCTTCTTTTCAATTTTCAGGCCCGGTTAGGCTTACGCATAGGGGAGGTGATAAGAGTGAATGTAAAAGGCATAGATTTTGAGACAAGAGAGCTTACGGTAAGGACAGAGAAGACAAGGTTATTGGACAGCCTAAGGATACCTTTGCCTTTGTTCAAGGAGCTAGTGGAGTTCGCGCAGGCTAATTCAACCCTAATAGAGCAGGCTAAGGGCTACATATTCTTTAGGGACGCAGCAAAGAGCCGCAGAATTGAGCCTTACCTAGAGCCTAACTACGTAAGGAACAGGTTCAGGCGCTATCTTGAGCTTGCAGGCTTGGATGAGGTTTATGATACTAGCGATGAACAGCAGGGCAGGAAGCCCAGAAGGCTGCATCGGCTCACAACGCACAGCTTAAGGCATTATGCGATAACGAGGTTCGCAAAGCAGGCTAATGGCAATCTCATTCTTACCAGCAGGTTCGCAAGGCACGTTGATCCTAGCACGACAAGCATTTACATAAGCACCAGCAAGCAGGAAGTCTATGATGTAATAGATAGTATGGCATTGAGTGAAGTAGCTTCATTAAAGAAAAGGGTGGGAAAATGAAGCTACGAAGCAAAAAGATTTTATTAAGGTTGCTACTACTAATTATTAGTATTTAACAGTTATTGATTTTAATGTCAAATATATATATCAAATTATAGACCATATGCAAAAAGAATCAACAAGAATTTAGAACAAAAGATGAAAACATGAAAAATTTAGTAAAGTATATATTATTTTACTTAGATATAAGTATTACTAAAAAGGCGTTACGGCGACCACGCTATATAAAAACTTGCCAGTTTATTATTAATAAAATTGCTAAAGCATTGGTTAGCTTGGACTATCGCCTTGTTGGTGATACTTATGGATGATGATATAATGAAAAATGTTAAACCTTATTACAAAACAAGATTTGGTAAGGCCTTTGTCGGCAACACCTTAGAGCTAATAAAGCATATACCTAATGACTCCATTGATTTAATAGTCACTTCTCCGCCTTACGGCCTTAGAGATAAGAAGGAATATGGTAATGCAGATCCAGAAGTTTATGTTGATTGGTTTATGCCTTTTGCAGAACAGTTCAAGAGAGTGTTAAAACCCAGTGGCAGTTTTGTTCTAAATATAGGTGGTAGTTGGGAATTGGGTAAACCAACACGCTCAATATATCAATTCCGTTTATTGCTTGAGCTATGTAAAATATTTAATTTGGCTCAAGAATTTGTATGGACTAAACCTGCAGCAATACCAACTCCAGCACAATGGGTTACAGTCAAGCGTGTAAGAGTCAAAGATGCAATAGAATATATCTGGTGGTTCTCAAAGACAGAAAATCCCAAAGCAGATAATAGGAAGGTTTTACTGCCTTATAGCGATGCTATGGTAAATCTCATAAAGAAAGGCTATGTAATTAAGAAGAGACCATCAGGATATAGCATAAGCAAACACTTCCAAAAAGATAATGGCGGTTCTATACCGCCAAACTTCCTAACCTTTGGAAGCCAAGAATCTAATAGCTATTATATCCGCATGTGCAAAGAGCATAAAATAAAGATACACCCAGCAAGATATCCAATAAAACTCCCTGAGTTCTTTATCAAGTTCTTAACTGATGAGAGAGATATAGTCTTTGATCCATTCGCAGGTAGCAATGTTACTGGAGAATCAGCAGAAAAACTTGGGAGAGAATGGCTTGCATTTGAAAAAGAAGAAGAATATTTGAAGGGCTCTAAGTTTAGGTTTAATTTTAACCAAAAAGCATTAGACACCCTTTGATTTGCAATTAATAATTAGGTACTCTTTTTTAGGGTAAAATCTGCTATCAGTTGGCATAGCTATCTTTTGGCCTATCCTTGAATCTCGTATAAACTCATTTAACATACTATCTTCCCCCTTGCTTTGTAATTCAGATACCTTATTTTTATTCAAGATAATAGTATAATGTTTATTTATCACCAAAATACCAGAATCATATGCTTTATGGTGATTTCTGCAGAGTAGGATACCATTAACTAATTCGTCCGTTCCTTTACCACCAATAGGAATTATATGTGCAGCTTCGGTAAGGTGTGCACCAAGGCCGCAAATAGCACACCTGCCTTGATAAAGCTGCCATATATATTCTTGAAATTTTCTTTCTCTGAGATTCTTTATAACATTAATTACTGCCTTTCTTCTAGGTGCCGATAACTTCATGATGTCCGCATCGCTAACGTCTAGCGGATTTGCTAATATATTAGCTTCTGCTTTTTCTATACTCATTAACTTTGCGGCGTGATATTGGGGGAATAATATGTCTATATATTCTATAATGAATTCGGGCCTAAAGGCTATTACTATCTCCTGCCCTCTAACTATATTAAGTTTCTTTGTATGTGTTGCTATCCCTTTGTTCGCAGCTTCGTCCATGGTTTGTTTAGGCACTTGAACAGAAGGCGAATAACCGAAAGTCTGATGTTTATATGCGTTAAAGGCTACAAATATCTGCTCTGAGTCAAACCACCCTAATAATATGGTCTTAAAATCTTCTCCGACAACTAGAGAGCCGCCCTTCATTTGTATTCTATATTCATAGGGGTTCCTTGTTTTACCGCCTTGAGATATATTCCAAATGTAAACTACTAGTTTCTCCTGTGTTATACTATCTGATACGATTATTCTCAAAGGGAAAGATTTGCTTAAGACTATAACGTTCCTACCAGAATTCTGAATACTTTTAATTACTTTATCAAATAGCTCTTCTTTTGGGAGCAGTTTAGGGATTGTCAAAGTAGCCATACTAAGTTATATAAAATAAATATTAAAAACCCATAAGATGTATAGAGTGTTACCAACTTTATTTTATAGGAAGGAAGCATAAATAAAAGAAATCCCCGAACCCACCCTTATTAAATACCTTAAGCCATAAGTATTACTGAGCCAAAACGTGTTTTTATGCAAGCGAGCAATCAAATCTCGGCAGCCCCATATCTGTAAAGAGGTTATATATAGAAGCCCAAATGTTTACCTTTTTCTTAATCAAATAGAGTAACAGATAAGCATCTTAGAAAGGTGTATCCAAAAAATTTATATTTTTTGGCAACAGTTATTATAATTGTATTATAATGCAATAATATACTGAAATGAGGGTAATGCAAGGGTTTATAGAAATGATGGTAAAAATTCTGCAAAAATTATCCAAAACATTGCAGAACACGAAATCGCAGAGTACAATCAGAAATATAATAATATATGCTTGGATAATCGCAATAATAATAGGTGTGTTGGCGGTGCTGACAATACTGAGCATGCAACCCAAACCCACTACAACAACCACTTTTATTTCAACCCCGCCGCATTACGTCAAGATTACCCTTTCAGACTCGCAGCAGGTTGCAACACCGGCCCCGTTCCAGCAGATGATTACGGTAAACAGCGCAGATTACAGGCAGTATGAAGCGGGAAATCTTGACAATGTGGAATTTTATTACCAGAACGGAACCGTGATACCTTCCTGGCTGGAGAGCGGAAACAGCAACGCTTCGACAAATACTGTTTACTGGCTGAAACTTGGCAGCGGCATCCCAGCATCCTCTTCTGTTACCATTTATATGGGTTTTGCGCCAATTGCAACAAATCTGTTCAACAATGAAACCACTGGAGAAGCGCCGCAGCTGAGTAGCGCCTACGCCGAATACGACGACGGGGCTAGCGTGTTCAACTTCTATGACAACTTTGCAGGCACATCATTAAATACAAGCAAGTGGACATCAAGCACACTAGGAGGAAATGAAACTGTAAACAATGGGCTTTCATTGTCTGCCGGCGAAACCTCCGGAGATTATTCTTATGTTGCCTCAAATAAGCCTGTTGCATCGATTCCGATAATTGTAGAAGCGTACATGAACGCGAATTCAATAAACGCAAGCGGTTATATAATGGGATTTGGGCTGATATCAACGCAGAGCTATTTGTCAAATTACATAAATCAGGATCACATCTCATGGCAAGGTTCGACAATAACGGCATCGCAGTTTTTTACCTCTGTCCAGAAAGGTCCCCTGTCCATCAACCTTAATTTTGTCAATCATACGGATAGTAATTACCATATATGGGCTTTGGGTTGGCTGAATGGGAAGGCAGAATCATTATACGATAATTACTCCTTATTTACTACGATCAGCGATGTTCCATCCGATGTATATTTCCTTACATTGTCATACTTCAACTATAAAGGAACTGGAGCTGCAAGAAGCCTAAATTTTTACTGGGTACGAACCCGTGCCTACCCGCCCAACGGAATAATGCCGAGTGCGGCATTCAGTGCCGTCCAATAAAATTGTTTGGCAAAATTTTGCTAACTATTAAATAATTTTGCGTGTATAAAGTTAATTGTTGCAATCTGCAATATTTTTTGTGGTGGCATAATGAAGAATATATTAGGATTATCTGTATTTATGGCAATGGCAGTAGTGTTTTTTGGCATTGCAGTAGGCGCTCCAGTATCCAGTCAAACCATAGGCACAGCTTCGATACATGCACCAGCAGTAATACTCGAGAATAATTCAGGTATACTTACTGTCATATCCTTGACCGTGACAAAAGGAACAGGAATCGTGACAATTTCGGGTCCGTCGGAAGTCGGAAATTCGACTCTCGAATCGGCTCAAACCGCAGCCGTTGCAGCCGCGAATTATCTCGGAATAAACTACAAAGATTATAATTTTGAATACGTGATAAACGACAGCGCAAATGTCTCAGGCCCAAGCGCAGGTACGGCAATGGCGCTTCTCGCAATTTCGGCGCTTTCACACAGGCAGATGATTCAAAATTTTACAGTCACAGGGACGATATCGCCGAACGATTCCATAGGCGAAATTGGAGGCGTATACGATAAAATAAGTGCGGCTTCAAAAGACGGAATGAAATTTGCACTCGTTCCGAAGGTTCCACAGGCAAGCTTTGAAAACGAGCTTTATTACCTTACACAGGAAACGTTCAATATCCCGCTTGTTCAGGTATCAAACCTGAGCGCTGCCGTCAAGTTTGTATTCAATTACAACGGCGCAAGAATATTATCAAACCAAACCACTTACACTCCTTATACCAATTATCATGTCAATGAAATACCGAATGCCACAATACAATGCAGCAATGGGTGCAATATCCTGAACTTCATCAATCTTGTGTCATTCACATTTAACATAACAGAGAGCAAGATACAAACTGTTGGTTCGAGCAGCAACTTCGCGAATCTTGCAGCCCAACTGAATAACCAGCTCAACGAAAGCAAAGCGCTTGCCAAGAAGGGATATCTATATTTGGGAGCGGATCTCTCCTTTATAGATTACATCAATGCATTTTATTTCGCAAACCATAACACAACAAAGTCCGGAGCACTTGAAACAATAAACAATGTATCAAATTATTGCAATGCGATAACTCCGCCAAGTATGACAAATGCGAATTACAATTATGTGTTGGGTGGGGAACTCAGGCAGGAATGGGGCATATACACAATAACAAACGTCCTCAATTCCTATAATGCAACAGCTGTAGACACCGACGGGGTATTGGACAATATTTATGCGGCAGGGGAGGCGAATGCATGGTGCAGCGCAGCCCAGCGGATGTATAATATTGCCGGAAAGATAGGGGGCACCAATGTTTATTCTACACCAGCTATAGAGGCACTCGCGAATTCCAGCATAAAAAGAGCTTCGAATTACGGAGGCATGTACCTTTCATCCGCAGAGTCTGCATACGGCGCTGGAAATTATCCTGCTGCGATAATAGACGCAGATTATGCATACGCATTGGGGAGCAGTTATAATAATATGAATACATCAGCGTTGCTGGACAATGCTGCAGCAATTGCCAACAACTCGACATATGGAGTATGGGCAACCCAGTTTTCGAACGAGGCGATGTTTTATGTAAAAGAAGCGAACCTACCGATTGTAAACGCGACGCAGCAGAGAAGCTATGCGGAGAGTGCATACTCTACAGCTTTATTGGCGCACATGATAAGCATCGACACTTCAAAGATATACAACAATTTTACCACAGTACCGAGTGCCGCTGTTACCACCATACCAACTACTATACCTACTACAGTACCGGCAACCATTCCGATAACTATAACGCCTTCAACAATACCAAGCACGCAGGGCTTTGTGGTTTTAGGATTAAAAGGATTATTGTTAATAATATTTGCACTGCTAATCATTATACTGATAATGGTAGTTGTAATTTTGGTGCTGGTCGCCATACAGTTTTCATTAATGCTCAAACAAGGAAACAAAAAAAGAAGATGATTTTATGGTCTTACCTGGAAAAATATGTAAATCATGCGGAAGATTGACAAGCAATTATTCCGAGTTTAAATGCCCCTCTTGCGGAAAAGAGGATATAATCAGATGCAATCACTGTAGAGATATCTCAAATACGTATAAATGCGGAACCTGCGGTTTCGAGGGACCTTAATGTCTGAAGTAAGCATAATATTCAAAGTATACCCGGCAGAAGGGAATATAGAGGAATTAATCCAAGAGATAAACAAACTCAAGCCAAAAGACATAAAGACGGAAGAGATAGGGTTTGGAATAAAGATTGCCAAAGTGATGTTCGTTTTTGATGATACAAAGACAAGCTCTTCCAAAATAGAAGAAATGTTGAAGAACTCTAAAGGAGTCGGTGAGGTAGAAGTCGAAGAGGAAAGCCTCCTGTAAAGAAGGTTTTCATAGTCATAACATTATCTTGCAACGCATCAAATATTATTTTGCCGAAATATCATCTTACATTAAACATTATATTTTGCAACGCGATTTCTGCAAATGGACTTAGGCGAGCATATGATAAAATCGATAGAGCTTGTCAACTGGAAAACCCATAAAAACTCAAAAATCGAGTTCCGCAAGGGAGTCAATGTGTTCGTTGGGGTTATGGGTGCAGGGAAGAGCTCGGTAATGGATGCCGTCTCCTTTGCGCTTTTTGGCTCCTTCCCGAATCTTTCGCAGAAAAGGGTCAGCCTAAACGGAGTAATAATGAACAGGCCGGAGGAGATGCGCAATGCAGAAGTAAGGTTAGTCTTCGATATTGACAATGACGAATATGCTGTCACTAGGAAGATCTCAGTGAATTCCGAAAGCGAAGCAATTCTTGAAAAGAATGGAAATAATGTTCAATCGCAACCCAAAAGAGTAAACGAAGCAATAAGCGAACTGCTGAAAGTGGATTATGACACCTTTACGCGAGCGGTATACGCCCAGCAAAATCAGCTCGATTATTTTCTCGATCTTTCAAAAAGTGAAAGAAAAAAGGGAATAGACCAGATGCTCGGCCTTGACAATTTTACCGCGGCCGAGGAGAACATTACATCCCTTATCAATTCTACAAGATCCATGATAGAATCGGAAGAGCAGATGCTCTCGAAAATAAACATAAAAGAGTTCAGGGAACAGCTGGAAAAACTGGAGATGCAGAAATCCGACAACGACAGGCTGCAATCCGAGCTTGCAGGCGAAGGCAAAAAGCTTGCGGCGCAGATGAGCGACCTCTCAGCAAAACTTGACATGATAAAAAAGAGATATGAGGAAAAGAAGAAAGTAGAACATGAGATATCCGGCACCAAGGCAAGGCTGGAAATGCTGAATGAAGAGATAAAAAAACTTGGCGAAGGCATCAGCGAAGCCGAGCTTTCCGAAAAATACACTGCAGCGAAACAAAAAAGCATTGTAATAGAAAAGGAATTTGAAAAATTGAGAAGCGAAGAGAAAAAGGCGGCAAACGAACTCTCGGTAATCGATGCAAGGGCGAGGATAATAACTGAAAACATATCCGCAAAAAACAAGCTGCTTTTGGAATTGGAAAAATTCGACAAGCACATTGAAGATAAGGTAGATGCTGCTGCAAAAGAGCTGGATAGGTTGAAAGAACTGAATATCTCCAAAAAGAGCAAGATTGAAGAAACAAAGAAATCATACAAAGAACTTGAAACGCATACAGGAAAATGCCCTGTGTGCGAACGGGAACTTGAAGAGGATCTAAGAAAATCACTGCTCAAGGAAAAATCTTTATTAATAGAAAGTCTTGAGAAAGAAATCGGCGCGAACGCAAAAATCTTTGCCGCAAAGGATGCCGAATTGAAGGAGTTCACGCAAAAATACGAGCGTATGAAAAGGATTAATGAAAAATTGGAAGAGTACAAAAATGCAGAGAAAGACAAGGAAGCCACTGATAAGGAGATAGCCGCGAAAAAAATTGCGGTAAAGGAAATAACCGAAAAGGTCGAAGAAAAAGAAAGGGAAAGAAACGCGTTGAAAGAAGAGCTTAACAAGTTTGAAGCCGAAAGGGAAAAGATGGAAAGGAAAAAAAGGTACATAAAGGGAGCTGGCGAATGCACTGTAAAACTTGAGGAACTTAAAATCCTGTCGGAAAAATTAAAAGTAGACGAGAAGGAGATATACCTTCTGCAGGACGAATTCACTTCGGCATCATCGAAAAACGCGGATATAAAATCCAAACTCGAAAGCAATCGCAAATATGCCGAATCCCTGAATCAGCAGATTGCCGAAAAGAAGAAAAACATAGAAGCATTTGGGAATATCGAGAAAAAAATTCAGAAGAAAAGAATAATGTTGAGCGACTCCAACAAATTCAAAGCCGCATTGATAGAGACGGAAGCATCTCTGAGGAATAAGTTGGTAAGTTCCGTAAACAGCATAATGCAGTCTGTATGGCCGGAATTATATCCTTATGCAGACTATCAAGGATTAAAGCTAAATACAAAAAAGGATGACTATTCCCTCGAAGCCAGTCTTGTCATCAACGGAGAAAGCTCGTGGGTTCCGATAGATTCGGTAGCAAGCGGCGGTGAAAGAAGCACAGCATGTCTCACAATGCGCATAGCGCTTGCAATGGTAATAATACCAAATCTCAAATGGATCATACTCGACGAGCCTACCCACAACATAGACTCAAACGGAATAAATAACCTGATCGAGGTCATGGGGAACAATCTTCCGAAGATTGTCGAGCAGATATTTATTATTACTCACGATGAAACGCTGAAGCAGATAAACGATGCGGCTGTGTTTCTGCTCGAGAGGGACAAGTCGGTTTATGGCGAAAGCGTTGTCTCAAATGCATAAAGCACCAACCCTGCAAATCTATAAGCACTTGTCTTTCGGCCTTTGAAAATGCCATAAAATTGCTATAAACTTACTACAAAGTTATTAGTAATAATAGCGGTTTGGCGATTGCCGCAGTTATGTCGTCGAAGTTATAATGTAATTATCCGAATTTATAATGGAATTATTATTGGTTATCTATAATTAGTTATTGGAGATTGATTGGCGCCGGCACTTACGATTTCCAGTCAAGCTATAAGGCAAGTATCTATTCAAATTTTTCTTCTTGAAACTTTCACTGTATAAAAGCCATAATAAATATAAACAATAAAAGCGTATTACTTAAAAATATAAGTTCAAGATTTACCCTGATTATCATGCAAATGAATTACCGCTTTGGCAAGGCAGAGAAATTAAAGTCCATAATCTTTACCTCATTCGGTCATTTTACAAACGACTTTACTTTTCTGCTTTTTTCCATTCTTATAATTTATTATAACAAGAATTTCGGAATAAGCTTAGTTATTCTAGGTGCAATAGCCATAATATCCACAATCATAAGCGGTATACTAAGCACTCCTATCGGGAAGTATTCGGATAAGACGCGCAAGTATACCAATCTCATATCCATAGGTTTTGTAATACTCGGTTTTTCGTTTGTGGCTTTTGCCATTTCATTCGCATTTGTAAATTATACACTACTTTTTGCCGTTATTGCTGCCGTATTATTAGGGGTAGGTCTTGCATTCTATCATCCTTTAGGGGCATCAATACTTAATTTTACCTATAAAAACAAATCTTCTTCAATGTTGGGAATAAACGGAGCATTTGGAAGCATTGGCAGAGCTGTTATGCCGATACTGTTAATACCTCTTATTTTGGTAGTGGGGAAGGTCTACGCACTGCTGATTATCAGCGCATACATGTTCATTGCCGCAATTGTAATATATAAGGGGTTATTTTTCTTAAAAATCTGCGAGAATCCCCCCAAGGAAAAAAACAAAAAATCCAATATCGTTCCAAATACAATTTCAAAGTACAGGTCAGTTTTGTTTATATTAGTTGCGCTTGTCTTTATACGCGCTATGTTTTTAATAGGTACTACAACCTATATATCGGAGTATTTGATAAAGGAATTGGGAACCGAAACCCAGCTAAGTTATATCTTAACAATTAGTTTTATAACCGCAGTTATAGGGCAGCCATTTTTCGGAAAATTGACTGATAAATACGGCGGAAAGGCGATTATATGGGTAACTTCCATTTTATCTGCGGTTTTTTTCATATTGTTTATGCTATCAGGACCTAACGTTTTGTTAATTATTGTAAACTATTCATTATTTGTCTTTATGGCTTTCTCAGGTTTTCCGGTATTGCTCGGATATGTGGGTCAGATAGTGCCAAAAGAGATAAGCACTACTGCAAATGGCATGGTGTGGGGCATAGGGAATACTATAGGCGGTGCAATCGGCATCGCAGTCATGATTTTATTTTTATTCATGAATGTCAGTCTTTTGCAGACGATGTGGATAATGGTAATATTTGGTATACTATCAATCTTCCTTATCCCGTTTATTCCAAATAAGAAAAGATCAATAGAACTCAAATTAAAGTCTGTGCAGCCATTCAAAAATCCCGGATAGCCCTATTCACGCGATCGGAATCTTGCATACTTTTTTCAAATCCGAAAACAAAAATTTGCAACACTTTAATAATCCTACAGCTTCGACTGCAGACACATTAAAGATTTAGATAACTATTTGTTCAATAGATTATCAAATGATAATTTAAGCACATTATTGTGAATTGGAATTCTATTGCAGAAAATATGTATCGGAATAAGTATATCTTATAAAAATAAATAGCGAAAGTTTAAATTCTTATGATCTAAGCATTAAGACAAATATCAGGCAATAAAATAGTGTATTGAAATGAACGGCAACAAAAAAGTGAAGTATATGGCAGGATACTACACTAAGGCACGTCTCAAAAAACTTAGGTGGTGAATAAAAATAATAAACCCAAAATAATAATGGGCAGTCCAGTATGGATAGTACCGCAGTCTTTTCTAGATTATCGCGGTATACAGGGTTATCAAATAATTATACAGCCTTTTGCCGCAATATTTGTATCCGATAAAATCCCCAAATGGTTAAGGGATACACTTCTTTATCATGAATTCACAGAAAATAAGAAGCTTCAAGAACTGGGGCACGACAAGGCTCATGCCTTTGCAGTAGAAGCTGAATACAATTATCTAGTAGAACATGGATTACTCGAGAAATTTTTAAAATGGAAAGGCGAAGGGTTGGTTGCTGAAAGAGTAAGAGCTTGGAAAAAGAAAGGTCATAAAATACCGGCATTGAAATGAGGATCTGAACTATAAATCTCTCAGCAGGGACTTAACTCTTTTTCCAGTAACCCAACTTTGCCACATTAATCATTCAATCTTTTTTTATCAGACCCTATTATTAAATCGTTACAAAATTTGCAAATGACATATTAACCTTTCTTCGGAAAAATTATATTCAAAAACCGACTGATTCCAATGGCTAAAGAGATCAAAGAAAACGAAAAGGTAGATATACAAGAAAAGCTGAAGGAGCTTCCGATAGAGTTTAGATTAAGAGCAATCGATCGATTGAACATAAGGGAATTGAGGAAAAAAAAGACCAAATTCTCCAAGTTCCTTCTCTTGCTTGCGCTTATAGGTCCTGGCGTAATAGTGATGATAGCAGACAATGATGCGGGCGGAGTCATAACCTATGCCCAGACAGGTTCTATATTCGGCATTGGATTCTTCATTCCATTCATGCTGCTCATGATTCCCGTAGCGTACATAGTGCAGGAAATGACTATCAGGCTGGCTGCAGTGACAGGAAGAGGGCACGCGGAACTGATATGGAAGAGATACGGGAAGTTTTGGGGCGCATTTTCATTGGGAGATCTCGTAATCGCAAATGCACTTACGCTGATTACTGAATTTATAGGAATCACTTTTGGCATGGGGCTGTTTGGAATCAATCCTGTGGAAGCAGTATTGATAGGGATTGCGTTTATATCTACTGTAACATTCGGGCTAAGATATCATAAATGGGAGCGTATAAGCCTAGTTATAGCCGCTTTCAATCTCATATTCATCCCATTGGTGTTTTTTGCGCACCCGAACTGGAGCGCCGTGGCAAACAGCCTTAGCACGTGGAGAGTGTCAAGCGGATTTACGCCGTTGTTCCTGTACGTGCTTCTTGCGAGCATCGGAACCACGATAGCCCCATGGATGCTATTTTTCCAGCAGTCGTCAGAAGTAGACAAGGGGATAATACCGGAAGACATTAACTCCGGAAGAAGGGATACGCTGATAGGTGCGGTCGTAATGGCAGCCGTTGCAATTGCGATAATCATCCTAACGGGAACGGTCGTGTATGGGACAGTAAGCAACGGTTCAACGGCAAGTTATAACATACAGTTCATAATATCTACGATGGGGAGCAAGATAGGCTCATTGCCCGTAGATCTGTTTGCCATCGGACTTGTGGATGCAGGGCTCATCGCCGCGATAGCCATAACCGCAAGTACCTCATGGGCGGTCGGAGAGGCATTCAATTGGCCTAAAAGTATAAACCTGCCTTTTTTGAAGGGCCGTAAGTTTTACATTCCAGGATTAGTAAGCATGGCGTTCGCCGCAATCATAGTGCTCATACCCAACATACCTCTTGGCTTCCTCAACCTCACAGTCCAGGTAATCGCCTCTGTGTTCATGCCAGCCGCGCTGTTGTTTCTGCTTCTTTTGTCAAACGACAAAAGGATAATGGGCAAATACACAAACAAGCCATGGCAGAACATAGCATCGATTTCGATAATGATATTCCTTGTAACCGCCAGCAGCCTTTACGGGGTGTCGCTCGTTTTCCCGAATCTCATATAGTGGTGTAAATGAAGAATTATAAATTTATAAAAAACGATAAGGACTGGCAGAACTTTATCAAAAAAGAAAAGCTTTTCGACAGGAGTGCAAAGCCGATAAGAAGAGCAAAAGTAAAGGGTCTTATAAAATTCGCATTCTGGTTTCTCAGAATATACGTAATCGTAATGGTAGTTTTGATTATATTGGGTTTCCTTCACTTGCTTTAACCTTTCTTTTTCCTCCCAAGCATTCCGGGAAGTTTTAGTTTGGCGTCAGGAAAAAGCTTCGCCAATAGTTCAGGTGTCATAGAAGCACTGAAATTAAGGTTTTTTATCACCTTATTAAGCAGGTATACCTCCGCAATCTTCAAAGAGGTTTCGTTTGTGCATGCGCTTTTCGCAATTTTTTTTATTTCGGGATCAGACAGCTTCTTTACCGAATCCGCAAGAAGTTCGTAACTCTTTTTCTTTCCTTCAGTCAACGAATCCGCAGCCTTATCAAGGATTTCAGTGTTTATCCCTAGAATCCCATAAATTTTGCTGTCAATTGAGCTTGTTATCCCAGCAAGATGAAACGCTATCTCCTCCGGTTTGGTAATGCTTCTTATGCCAAGCCTTCTTATAGCTATCCAATCCTTGTATTTTACCATGAAATCTATGTATTCAGAAGGGTCCTCCATAAAATCATTTCTGAATGATGTAATAACCCGCCGCCTTTTCCCTTGCGACCCTTTTTATTACGCCCTTCTGCAGCAGGGACACCAGTGAATTTGTCACAACTCCCTTCGGTCTGTTGCATTTTTTCATTATGTCATCAGCCGTCTTTATCGAGGTGTCCTTTGTTGCTCCAAGTTCCTGCATGGCTTTCAATACAGTCTGTTCAATAGGATTTAATTCTACCATATAACTCACTTTTGATCATAAATCATTTCTTTCTCTTTACTTCCTTATGCTTTGTCCTCAAGGCAGCGTACCCGCATTTCCTGCATTTCTTGCTATGGATGCTGTTTCTGCTCTTGCATTTTTTGCATATCAAGACCTTATTCAATTCTGCGTCTGCAATTGGAAATTTGCCCATTTGTTACACCATAAAAAGTTGTTTTTTCTCAAGTATAAAACTTAAAAATCAGCTTCTTTAATTTATTTATAATAACATATAAAAACATTATGGTGGTAAAATAATAAAAACTTTGTTTGAAGTGGTTAAAAATGAAAAATACATATCCCGCATTGCAGAAGCAAATCCCAAAAATAATAAGCAAGCACGTTTATGGAAATTTATACAAGATAAATCTTTCGCTTTTGACAGATCTGCAGTTCCTTACTAAAATGGTCGTGGAATCGGCAAGGCTGGGAAACCTGCACATAGTGGAACTTGCGACAAAAAAATTTAGCGACGTGAATGGAATACCGGGAGGGGTTTCAATAATTGCCATACTTGAAGAGAGCCACATCGCACTGCACACATGGCCAGAAAGTGGATATGCGACATTAGACATTTACTCGTGCGGTCAGGAGTCCGATCCCGAAGCCTCATTCAAATATATAGTGTCAGAGCTAGATCCAAAAAAGCAAAAGGTATGGTATGCAGACCGCAGCAATAAATAAAATGGGAAAAAGGGCAAGATATATTTTATTCAGAATTTTTTCTGCAATAATCTTGAATTATTATTTGAATTTTTGAATTAACCATAATAGCTTAATACACTAATTGAAAAGAGGTAACAACTTCCAATTCGCAAGGTATCAGATATAATATAAATAATTTATGTGTGATGTATTTAATTGATTAATATCTTATTTGCCATTTTTACTTCAACTGATGGTCGCATGAATATAGAAGAACTTCAAGGATTCGCAAAAAAATCCGGATTTTTTTGGCCCTCTGCAGAGATATACGGCGGCGTGTCAGGAATGTTTGATTATGGGCATCTTGGCACTCTAATGAAAAAAAAATTTGAAGCGGTCTGGCTAAATTTTTTTGTTGAAAGAAACCAAAATTACTACCGGATAGAGGGATCCAACATCCTTCCTGAAAAAGTATTAATAGCTTCAGGGCATGCGGAAAGATTTAATGATATTATAGTTGGGTGCAGCAATTGCAACACATACCACCGTGCCGATATATTACTGGATGAGTTGGGGATTTTTGTATCAGAAGGTGCGACTGCCGAAGAAATGGACAAGGCAATAAGGGACAATAATGTCAAATGTCCAAAATGCAAAGGAGAATTAGGAAAGTCGAGAGCCTTCAATATGATGTTAGAAGTCATGCTCGGTCCCGAAAAAAAAGAAAAAGGATATCTAAGACCGGAAACTGCACAGTCAGTATACCTTAATTTTTTCCGTGAATTCAACATACTGCGGAAAAAGCTTCCTTTAGGCCTTGCGATAATAGGTAAGGCATATAGGAATGAAATCTCCCCAAGGCAAGGACTTTATAGGATGAGAGAACTTACCCAAGCAGAACTCCAGATTTTTTTTGATCCTGAGAATTTTGAAATCGGCGAAAATACCGAAATTTTAAATAGGATGCTGAATGTTGTGCTGTATAAAGAAAAGAAGCAAAAAAGGATTTCTGGCAGCGAATTGATAAAGGAAGGATTCCCAAAATTCTACGTCTACCATATGTGTCTGATAGATTATTTTTACAAAAAAATCCTATTGGTGCCGGACGAAAAAATGCGCTTCTTGGAAAAGGGGGGAAACGAAAAGGCGTTCTATAATAAGGTACATATGGATTTAGAAATCAATGTGGAAAGCTGGAAAGGGTTTAAGGAAGTGGGAGGATTACATTACAGGGGGGATTACGACCTTACATCGCATTCAAAAGGCTCGATGCAGGATTTGTCAGTGGGCACAGACAAGAAATTTATCCCTAATGTGCTTGAATTGAGTTTTGGCGTCGACAGGAATATATGGATGTTGCTGGACTTATTTTCAGTAAATGAAGAAGGCAGAAGCCTTTTAAAGGTAAGGAATTTCATTGCCCCTTTCAATATTGCAATATTCCCTCTTCAAAAGGATGAAGCCTTAATAAATCTTGCTAAACAGGTGTACTCGTCACTGAAATCAAAATTTAATGTATATTTTGACGAATCGGGCTCGATAGGCAGAAGGTACGCCAGAATGGATGAGATAGGAACCCCATTTTGCATAACGGTAGATTTTGATTCTATAGATGCCAAATCCGAAAACTACATGACCGTAACTATCCGAAGAAGGGATACGAGAAGCCAGGAAAGGGTGCAGATAAGCAAACTGCCGGATATACTAAGCGGAGAATTTGAATCTGACTAAATATGTAGATAATATGCGTAGAGGAATGAATTTCGCAAATCTAAATATAAGATTATTCAATCTTAAGCATACATTTGAAAGCGCGCAGCCCCTCGCTTTCTATGCGGATTACAATGAAGTTGCCAATTCCTTGACGTATCCTTCTGGAGGGCATGTGATAAATATACGGCGTGTAAAAGAAAGCGATTCGTTGTTTGTAACAAGTAATAACATGGATTATGCAGTAAAAGAGGTAAGGGAAAGGTTCAGGCTGGATGACAGAATGAATTTTATATACAAGCAAATCAACACCGACAATTTCATGGACAGTGCGATTAAAAATTTTCCCGGTCTTAGACTAACCTTAAATGACCCGTGGGAAGCGACACTTGTCTTCATCCTTTCGCAATTCAACAATGTCAAACGCATACGCAAAACGACAAAGAGCATGATAGAGAAATACGGCGAGCGGATATCCGGCGAATATGACAATAAAATAAAAGATTTTCCAGAATCAGAAAGGATTGCAGACGCTTCCGAAAAAGACCTCGTCAAATGTGGGGCGGGGTTCAGGGCGAAATATATCAGGGACGCGGCAGAATTCTGCACATACAACATTAATTTGGAAAGTCTCAAAGGAAAGAAATACGATGAGATAAAAGAAACCCTTCTCGAAATTAAAGGCGTTGGAGATAAGGTTGCAGATTGCATAGCGCTGATGGGATTTGGAAAATTAGAAGCGTTCCCGATAGACAGATGGGTCAAAAGGACGATGGAGAGGGTTTATTTCAAAGGAAAAGAAACAAGTATAAAAAAGATTGCGGAATTTGCTTCGGAGCGCTGGGGTGATTATGCGGGATATGCGCAGCAATACATTTTCTGGAATGGAAGGACAGAGGGATAAACCGGCTCATGTTTCAGACTTATTTTGTATTCTATTTAAAAATTCGGATATCTTTTCATTAAACATTTTCTTATCGTCCAAATAGCACGCATGTCTGTTTCCGATGTTTACAAATTCGCTTTTCGCATATTTCATAATGAGCCTTGCGTTGCTTTCAGGAGCGATATTGTCATGTGCACCCCACATAAGCAGTGTAGGCACATCCTTTATATTTTTCAATTCGTTCTCATAACGCTGAACCCCTACCGCTCCGACAAGGATAATGCCTCCTATCCCATCATTTTTTACCGCATATCCCAATACCGCTTCTGCTCCCATTGACGATCCAAGCATTATCACTTTCTGCTGTTTTAGATTCATCGCTTCTATAAAATCAGCGATGAACTCGGAAAGGCTTGAAAAATTGCCCTTTTCGGAGGAACCCCATCCAGGAAAATCCACAGAAATCGCCCTGAACCCCAAATCCGCAATAGCCTTGATTGTGTCCGTTTTTTCCCATACCCTTGCGTCGAAGCTAGAGCCGTGGAAAAGCATTACGATATCTCCATTTCCTGTTTCTATATAATGTATCTTTGTGCCTTTGACTTCTAGAAACTTATCCTGCAGCATTCAATCCCTTTGCCGGCTAGCTGTATGGCGGAACCCACGCTTTAAAGTCACCTATGTGCTGGAATGCCGCTCCAACTCCTATGACCATCGAGATCAATGCCGCAAGTATCAGCAATATTACTATCAATATCGCAAATATTCTTTTTGTTTTTTCTTTCGGGTAGATTGCCAGGGGAGACAGCATCATCGATGCACCTATCAATCCGTACATGCCAAACGCCATTATGGGCGCGGAAGTCATGCCAAATGCCAATATAACCACAGCATAAACGATAGGTATTATCCCGAGGAAAAGCATCGGCGTGATTATGCTCTTTAGATCGACATTGTAGAACAACGCAAAGCCGAGCATTAAGCTTATTATGCCTGCAAACGCCCACGGGTCGCTTAATACTATATTATAAGAGCTTGGGAGCTGCCATAATATTGTTCCGGCTATGCCGGTTATAAAAGCATAAGCGCCAACCACTATAAAAAACAATCCAGTTCCTTTTAACATGTTTTTTGTATTTGGGTCTTTGGACTTAAAAGAGACCAAAGCCACCATGTAAGCCGAAATGATCAAAAGAACCGATAGCAGCATCAGCTGGATATCCAATGCATCTACAAACAAAGCCATATCATCACAATTATTCTTTCCATGTAAGGTATATACGCTTTGCGGTGCCATTCAAACATTGCCGCCAAAGGTTTTTCTTAGTAACGCCTTTCTAAAGAGAGATCTATTTATAAATACAAAATCCAAAAAATAAATAATTTTATAATTGTGGGTTCATAAATGAAAGCGTGAAATATAACCATTTAAAATAAATAATCTTCCGATGAATATAAATTTAGGGCTCGTAGCTCAGCTTGGATAGAGCGGTACCCCCCTAAGGTAAAGGTCGCGGGTTCAAAATTATTTCCTTTAATGGGAATCATGAAAATCCCGTCGAGCCCGTGGTGTTTATCATGGAAAAAAACAAACCGAAGCAAAAAAACGGCAAAGAACCTGTATTCATAGTGAAAGGGACAAGGATGGGCGGCCTTGATTATTTGCATATCGCGCTGATTGCCTTGGTCATAATATTGATAGCCTTTTCATTCGAACTTGCGGTATTCAAAAAGGGAGTCATACTCGAAAACTGCCCATACGGAATAATAAATAACAGCACCTGCGCCCCGCAGCCAATCAATTCGTCAAACGCTTCAAGCTATGCAAACGTGATAGACGCAGCCGGGAAAATTCTGGCGAGCTATTCCAGCGTAAACACCTCCCTTTCCATACTGCCTTATATATCATTGATAAATGATTCCAAGGTCTCTTATATGCCAAGCCTGAAAGAGTGGGAGGTTGTAGTCCCATATAAGGATATTCTAGATGAAAATAAAACATTCAATCTGTCTTTTATACTCTTCAATAATCTTACACTCGACAATTCCTTTATATCAACATTAAAGCCAGCAAAATACACTGGCAACAAAGTCGTTTCTCTTGGAGTTGTCAGCCTTAGCGGGAAGTACCTATGCAACTATACAACGCCGATACCTGTAGATTTCATGATAGATCCTTACACACCGGGTTTTATTAACTATACATATAATGCAATAAACATATCAAAATCGTATGGTGCAAAACTCAATATGAGCTACAATTTCCTTTTTTCAGGGTACTCCACAAGCCTATACAGGAATTATGGAGTCTCGGCAACGCAGAGATTGGGCGATTACCTTGTATGCGCATCCAAACAGCCAAGATTCAAACAATTCATTTCAAATCTCAGTATAATCTACAACAACAAGCCGATAGAAAATTCGACTTTATACCAGATGGTTTTGGGTTCAGGGCTCAATACAACTAAATTTAATCAATGCATGACCAATGCGTCTGTGATATTAGACAACCAGGCAAGATTCGCCGCATTCTATAACATCACATCCCTCCCGTCTTATGTCATAGACTGCAAATACCAAACGATACCGCAAACAGCCAACTATGCGATAAATTATACTTTAAACAAGATAAGCAAGTAGTCTAAAAAGCGGGCTCTGATCGTCTAGTCCGGTCAAGGACACAGGCCTCTCACGCCTGTAACTCGGGTTCAAATCCCGATCAGAGCAAATCAGCATCGCAAGAGAAAGTACTGCAATTGACACTGCAGAAATTATCTGCACCCCTCAAGAAAATATTTCACCATACGTAATTCCTCTGCCGGTGGCATGTCATACCTGCCCGGGGTTTCCATTATCATCGGTTTTGAGAGCAATTTCTTTTCTCTGAAGAATTGCCTGAATCCATCGAGACCTATAAAACCAATTCCAAAGTTCTCATGTCTATCCCTATGCGATCCTAAATCGTATAGTGCATCGTTGAGATGGATAACCTTCATCTTATCAAAACCCAAAATATTTTTTATCTCGTTTGTCGCACTCGCATTGCGGATATCGTATCCTGCCGCAAAGGCATGGCATGTATCAAGGCAAAAACCCTTATTTTTTATATTAAGCGAATCCAATATCTCAGCCATATCATGCATATCAGAACCAATGCTATTTTTTTGGCCTGCTTCATTCTCAAGAAGTACCCCTACATCGCATTCAACTTCATTTATTGCATTTACCGCATTTTTTATTCCTGCACCCTTCCCTGCACCCATATGGCTTCCGAGGTGTGTTACAAGGTAATCAATGCCAAGCTGATCGCAAAGCGTGGCCGTTTCCTTAAGGCATCCTATCGATTTTGCGCGCTTGACGGGATCGGACGAAGCGATATTTGGAAGGTACGGCATGTGTGCTATGACTGGTGTTATGTCATTGCTTTTAGATTTTGTCTTGAATGCAGCCCGCTCCTGGGCGCTTGTTTTTGAAACAGTCCATGATCTGGGATTGCTGATAAAAATTTGCATCGTATTGCATCCAATATCCGAAGCGCGATCAAATGCCAGATCAATAGCGCCTGCAGTGGAAATATGGTATCCTATCCTTATCATGCGATCACTCTTTCGTGTAGATACAGAATCAATAAAAAACGAATCCGCAAAAACAAATGCATAAAGATGATAAATAAAAGGAAAATAGGCCTTGACCGGGAATCGGACCCGGATCGAAGGATCCACAGTCCTCCGTGCTAGCCACTACACCACCAAGGCCATTTGTTACAAGTATTGATAAATCAAAAATACCGCAATTATGAATAGAACTTCAAGTATAAAAATATACAGGTTGGATTTTACGAAAACGCGAATCGGTCATCATAAATTTATGATACTTCTTGGTCAAGACCGTGCTGGCTTGCGGTGATTAGTTTATTTTCACAAACGAATAGAATTTATGCCCTATTTTTGTATATACTACTACGCCGCCTCTTTCAAAAATAACCCCCAAATCATCGGCATTTGCGGACGTTTTCAAGGCCAAGGTCATATTCTCCAAGGTCAAATTGTTATTTATATTATAAGATTTTACATATTGCCTGAACAGCGATA
Organism: Microcaldota archaeon; assembly: GCA_021845575.1. Lineage (GTDB taxonomy): Archaea > Micrarchaeota > Micrarchaeia > Micrarchaeales > Micrarchaeaceae > JAJZVQ01. Next base: position 37,454 of record JAJZVQ010000001.1, read on the forward strand.
TTTCTTGAAAGTTATGATAATAGGAATAAAGTTGCGTAAAATTATCTGCAAATGAAACCCCTTTTGCCGAATTGTATAACGAAAGGGAAGAGATTATTATTGCGGTTATCACGATTAAACCATAAGCCGACATTTTCACCGCCTTAACTGCTGCATGTATTTAAGCATGCGATATCGAAGCTGCTGTTTTTTTCTACAGGAATGCAGAATTTGTAGTTATATCTGCAACTGGATTCGTTTCCCGAACTACTTGAAAAGCCGTTTGCGGTATAAGAAATATACGCGAGGTTGTACACCCTTTGGAATTTATCCAACAGGTTGTCGGCGCACGCATAATTCCGACTTAAAAAGCAGCTCTTATACGTCTGGTTATTCTCCAGAATATTGAAGAAATCGTACACCGAATTGAACTGGTTTATCTGGTTCGGAATATTCAATGGGTTTGTATAAGCTAAATTCGCGGACAAAAGATTTGACAATGAGAGTATCCCGGCCGCAATTGTTACCTCTATAATTATTTCAAATGAAAACATTGTATTCCCTTATTTGATGTATATTGTGGAGCCTTCGGCATACACCGTCGCATTTATGCCGAAAGGATTCATTGACAGGTAGGCGGTTATATTTCCGTATATAAAATTGGATTCGGGCTTGCAGATCAATTCTTTATTCTGCATAAGATTGCATCCTACCTTGCCTATTTCATTGGGGGCCGAATCAAGTGCAGAGATATAATCGTTACTGGAACTTATCGCCTGCTGTATGGACGACAATTCCGAAGCCCCAACACCAGAATTATTGTAATAATTTAGGATTCCTTTGGCATTATTCAGGTATTGCAGGTATGACTGGAGATAATTTATGCTTATCACATTTCCTCCAAGAACCACAAAATTATTTGACAGCTGCGGCCCATAGCTTATTATGTCATTATTGTTTGTCGATGCGTTTCCATATACCCGATTGCCATAAAACAGGTCTGAATTGCTCTTGAGCGAAGACATGTTGCTTTCCAGAGTACGGTTGTTCACTTTCATGCCAAGCGTGATATTGTAGGAATTACTGTAATTGCTGTTTATTCCGTTGGCAGACCCCTCATTCTGCAAATAGAAGCAGTATGTCCATGTGTTGGAGATGCCTTCGTCAAAGCACTGGCCTGAAAATATCCTTACCTGCCACACGGCACTGCTGCCGCATTGTTCGTTGATTGGCAGGGGGCTGTCCCACCAGTTCAGGTAAGTACAGCTTCTTGATTCCGTAATGCTTTGGATTTGCGTAGGGCTTGACATGCCATACAGAAGGGATTCGTTATGCCTTATTATAGAAGCGTACACCCTTGTTTGGTTTGCGGCCGTGCCGCTCCTATTACCGCTTGAGGTATCGGGCATTGAAATGGTACTCGCATTCAACACAACGTTTTTTGATACGGAATCGTTTCCTATCTCCACATAAGCTATTATGTTGTGATTTCCGATGCTTGACGGTATCATTGAGAAATATAGTATATCCGGGTTTGAGCTGCTTATATTGGTATAACTTGAAGGTATAAAATCAATATTTCGGGATTCCAGCCTGATGCGTTCTATCCGCACGTTTTTGTTTATATAAAACAAAAGGTATGCGGGATTGCTTCTGTTTACGTAAGTGACTGTTGGGATATACATGAATCCCTTTACGATTAGCGCGCTTACCGCATTTGTTGTGCTTGACGTGTTGTTTGCAAATATTGCGGTTATCGCATTGTATGTTGCACTTTTTTGCAACGGAGAACTGGCATATAAGCCAAGAAAAAATACCATGAACGATATTACCGCAACCGAAATTAGGATAAATTCGATTGTGGCTTGAGATCTTATTTTCATAAAAAAACCTATCTTATGTTTAGATAATAAATTTTACCCCTGATTGGAATTATGCGAAAAGGTGCGGAATTGCCTGAGTTATAAGGGGTTATAGAAATGTTATATAACGCATAAAGGTACGCAGACGAAGAAAAATTCGTGTCATTTGAAACATGCGCCAGCTTCTGCGCATATTCATTTAAGAAAATCGTTTTATTCGCGCCGTTAAGCATGCCCGACATCGAATTTCTCTGCTGAACAATGAGAAATGCGGAAGTCGAAACCGACACCGAAATAAGCGTCAATGCAATCATCATATCTATCCCTATAAGCAATAATTTCATACTCTTACCCGCTTGACGAAACCGTATCGGACAGATTCATGGACAGCGTATAATTGTACAATGCCTTATAACCTCCCATCTCCGTACTATAAATGCCCGAGCCGTTGGAGTATATTCCGTAATACAGCAGGATGGAAGCGGATAAAAGAGACATAAATACTGCCAACTGTATTGTGAGCTCGATTGCGATCTGCATTCTCATATCATCACTAGCTTAACATGAATGTGTTGTTGGGCCAGGCCGTCAATTCCAAACGGACGGTTTTGCCTTCATTAGCACACACACTGTTCGATATCTCGATTTTGCCATTCAACCTAAATCCATCAATCTCCATCGAGCCGTAATTGCATACCCCTTCAGGGATTCCTGCGGTAAAATTCGATGAACGATAATTCATTGCATTGTTCAGCATTGCTACGAAAGATTCGGCCTGCACCGCATTTTCCTCTCTGGTAAAGTTGGCATAATATGGAAGAAAAAATGACAAAGAGATCGCTAGAGACGAGATTGAAATGGCAAGGTATATCAGCAGTTCAAAAGACATTTGGAGTTTCATACGGCGTTACCCTGTTTTATTCGCTGCGCTAAGGTTTTGAAGCTCGCTCGAAAGCCGCGAAGCGACACTCGTATTGGAATTGTTGAAGAAAGCGTGCAATGCGGTTCCCTTTAACTGGGTCATCATCGCAAATGCTATCACTATCACTATGCTTACTGCAGAAAGCATCATTATATACTCTATCGAGCTTTGCAGTTTCTTTCTGTTTGTTTTTTTCCTATTTCTCATTTTACCACCTATATCATATATTTTCCCAATATGAACGCAATATTAAACACGAATATTCCTATGCAAGCCTGCATTATCGCATTGCTTATTTTGAGTTCGGTATTCGATTTTTGGTATATGTTTGTTGCAAGATTTATCACGAAAAGATAAACCATTATCAGTATCGAGAATGGGAATAAATCGGATGAAGCGCCGCTCACGATATTGAGGCCGATTATGTTTTTTCCTATCCCCGCAAATATCGGGAAGAATATCATGCTCCCGGATTTTAATACCGCGTCGGAATTGGCGATGTTGCCTACATGTTTCATCCTGAGCTCGTTCGAATACCTGTATTTATCAAGCAGCTTTGAAATGGTTTTATCTGAAGGAATTCCTTTGTTGAGCGTCTCGGTTATAACCCACATGGTTTCGGTCAAACAGTTCGATTTATAGGGAATTTTGGCTATATCGCAACTTGCATACGGTGAATAGAGATATTTCTCGACAATTGCCCCGACTTCCTTATGAAAAATATAATTTTCCTTCAATGATTTTAATACCCTCTTTGAAAATGGTTTTATGTTCGAATTCTTTGCGATGCCCTCTAAAAATGAGAGCGCATCTTCTTCCACTTTTGAGTATTTCTGTATTTCTTTTCTAACGTAAAGAAAAAAAAGCGCAGCCGCAATGCACGTTATCGCCGAATAATACACAATATTATAAAATGATAACGCCAAACCCGCAATGAACAGCACATTTACGGGTATTAACAAAAGATTATTCATAGATACCACGAATTTTTCTCTCGACAATGTATAACGATACGGGCAGCACTGCCAGCAGGATAATGCCTAATAATGGAAGAAATGCAGGCCCATACATTATGGAATATCCTATAAAACCAAAAAGCACCAATGATGGGACTACTGTAGTGATAACAGTAGCCAATGTGGCATATTTTTGAAGTGCGCCGAAACCAGTTTCAAGCCTCATCCTGTACGCCCATTCGATCTCTTTGTATACCGATTCTATAACCTCTTTTAGCTCCAATCCGCGGCAAGCCAGATGCGAAAATTCCGCGAGTTCCATGTTGAATGCGGCATTTATGTCGCTTCCTAGTCTGATTCTCGAACTTGCCCTGCCGAATGCGCCAATAAAAATGGTTTTATCACTTTCAAATAGGGATAGCGAATTGTTTATACTGGCAAATGTGGCATTTTCCATCGCAAGATTGAAATGGAGGATTTCGAGAAATAACCTGTCTTTGTTATCCAACTAAACACCATAATTGCGTATGTATTCTGTTTCATCAACTTGATTTTCTTTCAAAAAATCAAGGTACTTTGCTTTGCTTTCCAATTCCTCTATCGCATCTTTTACGGATATCGTATTTATCATCGCATATCTGCCCATAATCTTTGATTTTTTTAGGATGCCCGTGTTCAGTCTGCCATTCTCGATGATATTCACCACCTTGTACCTTCTATTTTCCGCATCGGCAATACCTACCTCGTTATTCACCACCCATTCATATTCAGAAACCTTTTCGATTATCCTCCTCGACTGTTCCTTTTTCATAAAAATTGCTATGTCGAGCGCGGATATTGTGTGAGGTTCCACGCTCATAGGCCTTGAAGATAACCTTGATATCAGGGATTTTTCGTCGATATTACTATGCAACGTAGTCATAAATGGCACCCCAAGATTCCCTGCGGAAAAAACGTCTTTTGTTTCCTCGCCCCTCAATTCGCCTATTATCAACCTATCCGGCCTTAGATGCAGCGCATTAACTACCTGGTCTTTTAAAACTGCCTTGCTATTGGAAGAGCTCTGGATATTGACGGCATTTATGAAATTACTCCCGAATTTGAGTTCGTTTGCCTCCTCTTCGATTACTATTACGCGTTGGAAAGCCGGTATGAAGGAGCTTGCCGCCAAAAGCAGAGAGGTCTTTCCTGAAGCCGGAGCACCGACCACCATTATATTCGCATCTGCTTCGATTGCATGCCAGAAAAAAGCCAATACCTCCGCATCTATTCCCTTGTTGAGCAATTTTTTTATGCTTATCTTATTCTCATTATTCAGTCTTATCGATACAACCGCACCATTTGCTGCAAACGGCTTTATCTGCGCATGGACCCTCGAACCGTCATAAAGCTGCGCTTCCACTATCGGGGTTTCGGAGCTTATTTCCTTATCCGACTCGTTTATCAGTTTATTGAGCATAAATCTTAGATTTGTCCCGTTCTTAAAGCACATATTGGTTTTGCAGAACCCAAGTTCAGAATGATAAAGCGTGATGTTTGATTCGGCCTTGTTTATCATTATCTCCTCAATGTTCTTCGAATCCTCAAGAAGAATGCTGAATGGTCCTGAACCATGCGTATCATGGGCTGCAAGGTACGCGATTAGTTCGCAGTTATTTTGGCAGTTGCATGCATTGAGCATTTCAATAGCTGAGTTATACGCCTTTTTTATGCCTTCTCCGGAATCCCGCACCTCCCAATTTTCCTTGATGCTTTTGTTTATAATATCTCCCTTTACCCTTTCAAGCATGCTATTTTCGTATGCGCTCAGCATGCTTCCCACGGAATAAATGTTTTGCCCTTTCGCGCGGCCTATTTTCCTGAAATTGCCTTCCGCGGAAATATCCTCCGGCATGTCGTTTGAGATGCGGAAACTGAGAGGTATCGCATTTCCAATATCGGTTTTTTGTACCGCACTGAAAATAGATCTAGAAAAGGTTTTCAATGAATAGATTGCATCAAACATATTAAATCAACCATACTTAAGTCAACTAATATATAGTAAAGTAAAATATTTATACTTTGCTATAATATTAAAAAAAAGAAAAATGCGATTTTTAATGGTTGCAATTTTTTATTATAGTAAACATAATGATATAATAGAAAGGTTTTTAAATATTGATATAGAAATATTGACTATGGTAAAATTAGAAACACAACAGAAAGAAAAGGACGAAATATGGGCTTTGAGAAAAGCGCTTAGCAGGCCTAACTTTGCGGTAATGGACCTTCTGCTTAAGAAATCTCCTAGAACAACGAGAGAGATATACTTAATACTCGAAAAAAAGTTCACGCGAAAGACGCTTATACTGACTTTAAGAGAATTATCCTTGGAACTGAATATAATACAGCCAACACATCTGAGGACAGAGAAGGGTTATGGCTTAGGTTATAAGCTCAACCCAAAAATGAAGGAAGTGGTAAAGTCCATATATAAACTGTCTAAGATTATAGATGGAGTAATCAAGGAATAGTCCATTTACTTTATTCCGACCTTCTTTTGTTGCTTGAATATCTCTATTATTTCTTCGGTTGAAGTCGCATCCTCCGGATTTTTATCCTTTCTGATGAAACCGTCGCCCACAATTCTTGGAAACCTTAGTGCATATCCTTCATCGATTCCTAATTCATTTTTTTCCCTGCCGCATGTGTGCGTCGGAGATTTTGTTATCTCGTCAGCCATGACCTCGATGACATAACGCGGATCCACCCAAAAATCCGGCTTCAATACCGAATCGACCCTGGCAGGCTTATGCTTGACAATTATTTTGTCCAATAATGCCTTAAAATCTCCCATATGCTCTTCTGTAAATCCGGTGCCTATCTTTGATATGGTCTCAAACATGTCTCTTTTTTTGTTGTAAACTGCGCACAAAAGCCCGCCAAATCCGAATTCCGACCTGCTGCCCTTCCCCAGGAAATACCCAACTATAACCAAATCAACAGTGTCTGAAAGTATGCCTTTATAACTTCTTTTCATTTTTATCCAGCTGAATTTTCTTGCTCCGGCAACATACGGCGCATTAAGATCCTTGGCGACTATTCCCTCCAATCCGTTTTCTATCGAACTTTCAAAAAATTCCTCGAACTCTTTGGGGTCAGAGGTCACAATCCTATTTGTAGGAGTTATGCTTTTAGATCCTTTTATCGCATCTTCAAGATCCGCCCTTCTAGTTTCATAAGGCTCTTTTATATAACTCTTCCCGTTAATGTACAAGAGATCAAAAGCGAACAAATGAAGTGGCATCTCCTCGACCTTTTCTTTTATGCCGTGCTTCCTTTTCCTTTGTATTGTTTCCTGAAATGGCAGGAATTCCCCTGTCGATTCATTAAACGCAAGAGCTTCTCCCTCAAGTATAATCATTTCTGGCTTTATATTGAGGGCAGCTTTTTGAATATCAGGGAACATGTTTGTCGTTTCTTCAAGATTTCTTGAATATATCTTAACAATCCCTCCCTTTTTATGAATCTGGCACCTGAATCCGTCATACTTCTGTTCTACCGCACACTTCCCATTCATCTTTTTAATAATTTCTTCAGGCGTCGGGAGCCTTTCCGCTAGCGCCGGCCTTATCGGCTTGAATAATGAGACTTGAAAATTTCTTATTTTATCCATTCCGTTCAAAGCCAGCTCCTCGGCTATAACCCCAAGGTCGCTACATAGATTATAGGCACTCTCAAGCGTTTCTTTCTCGTTTCTGCTGCCTGTAAATGCAAGCGAAAGGGCTTCTATGATGGTCGAATCGCCGACACCTAACCTGAGCTGGCCTATTGGGTACCTTGCAATGTATTTTGCTTCTAAAGGGGATGATGAGGCAAGAATTTCACTCAGAAATCTTACTTTGAGGTTCTTGCTTCCTGCACCGGATGTCGAGGCAATCTTGTACATCGTATCATAAACATCAGACACGCTTTGCCTTTTGTTTGCCATTTTTTTTAGCTTTGCCACTTTTTTAAACGAAAACACGGCTTCTCCGATATCCCCGTATTTTTTGTAACTTTTTTCAACGTCTTCCTTGCTGTAGCCTGTTGCTATGCCTATTGCCTCTTCCAGGATGCGCTCCGCAACTCCAAATTCAATCCCTTCAAAAGGAGGCAGCAACACGCCCTGTGTCATATAAACCAATTTCTTTATTTCACTGCCACTACTTTTCTTTAAAAGTTCTGATAAAATTTCAATCATTACCAGCCTTGATGATACGGATTCAAGTTTTGCGTAACATTCGGCTACCTCTTCAAAAAGCATTATACCATCAGATGAAATTTATAAACGATATTGGAGTGCTTGACTTTTGATTTCCGGCATCCTCTTCAATTGAATTCGTGAACTTTCTGCTATTCAATTAAATATAACAAATTCAGAAATATTGGGACCTTTATCTGATCGGGCATGTCGGTTGCGAGGCATTAATCCAATTACAATTCAGGTTGTTGGTGCAGTTATTGCTTCCGTAATCCAGATTCGAATTTTTGTTTTGCGAACTTCCGCTGCATATAAAACCACGAATCCCGAAGAAATTATTGTTCTTAAACGAGTCCGAAGTGGAATTGATTAACAAAATTCCAGCTGATGCATTGCTATACGATGCGATATTATTTTGTATTTCGCTATTGCTCACATTGTTGAGTATATATCCATTAACGCCCGAAGTTATATTATTATAAAGGATAGTCCCATAACTGTTTCTTATGTCAAATCCGTAATACGGCGACAGGACTTTATTTCCGGATACATCTATATTCGAGGAATTCGAATTCAGTGCACTGGTGGTCGCCTTCGAGGAATTTATGTAGATGGTATTGTTTAGTATTTTAACTGATGAATTCTGGACTATTATGGGTGCAGTAAACCCTTTTAAATAGCACCTGCTCAATTCGGAATTTTGCGAATTCTTGAATAACGCAAATGTTCCTCCGTTAGTTGCTATGATAGTGTGATTATTGCAGTTGATTTGGGTGTTCTTGGAATAGACTCCAAAACATAAGGATCCATATTGGTATAAATAATCGGAAGTGAGGGTATAAATTGACGGAGTTGTAGAAATGCCACATGCGATATACTCTGATGATGGGGAAAGAGCAGCAAGCCAATGGCAGCCCGATTTAGTCACTCCATAATTCGTTCCGTTTTGTTCCGCATTAATCCCTGAATTCTCTTCACTGCAATTATAATCAACCAAATTTGAATTCACAAGGTTACCTCCTACAGTATTATTATTGGAGCTTCCGTTTATGTAAATTCCAGTAGAGGTCGATTCTACCTTATTGTCCAAAACAGAATTACGAGTCGAATTAAGCAAGTATATCGCTATATTATTAAGCCCATAGCTTAAAGAGTTATTTTTTACATTGGTATCGATTGTATTGCTCAGATATATCCCAAAACGTGAAGCAAATTCAATGCTATTGTTTAAAATCACGGAAGAATTTAGATTGCTTGCGTTTATTCCGTAATGCGAATTACTTATTGTATTGTTTAGTAAGCTTACATCATTCGAGTTGCCTGCATATATCCCTGAATTAAATCCATTGATATCACATCTATTGACAGAAACATTGCTCCTATTATTTATGTAAATTGCCTGGGCGATGTTTCCAGGTGCTCCTGATATCGAAAGGTTATTGCAGCTGAATACCACATTATTTGAATTAATACTTATACATCTGCCGCCCACTTCAACGATGTTATTCGTGAGTTTGTAATCGCCAGGTTTGTTTATTGTTTTACACGAAATAACAGGGAAATATAATAAATTAGGTGAGATATACTGATTGCAGTGCGCCCATAATGCGTCGCTTACACCGCAGGCCGTTCTTCCGAGAAAGTTTGCGGACTGGTTTGCGGATTCAGGGGTTGCATATATATCAACTTTGGAATTATTAAATGCATATCCGTTGGTAAATGAATTGCCGAACGAGTTATTTATATATAATCCGAATGTATTATTCTTTAGATTGAACCTGTTTATAGTCGAAGAAACGCCATTTGAAATGTATACACCGTATTGGTTATCTGTCGCATTAATATAATTTATTGATCCTGCACTTGAATTATCTAGATTCAGACCTTTGTAGGAGTTATTGTATAACTTTATATTGGACAAATTATACGGAGTGACGCCTTCAAAGCTTATGCCTATTTTTGAATCCCCAACATTGCAATTCTTTATACTGACATTGCTTACATTTTTTGCCTCTATTGCAGTATTGGTATTGTATACCTTGAAATTATTGCAGTTCAGACCGACATTGCTTGCATTTATGTATATACACGGAGTGTATGCATAACTCAAGTTTACAAAATTTGACATGTTTATGTTTTTATAAAGATAATAATTTCCTGATTTTCCTATAGTCCCGCAGCTGCTTATTCTGCTCCCTAATCTAACTGTTGTAACATTTGTAGGGATATTGATCCCTTTGCATTCGACAAAGTTGCAACCGGTATTGTTGTAGCAGTCATTTCCAATGGCAGAATTATTATTTCTTATGCCATCCGCAGCGCTGCAATAAAAAGAAATTGGGGTGGACGATACTGTATTGTTTATAAATGAATTTGCTGTCGAATTTATTATAAACCCATATTCTGCATTGAACAGTATAAAATTGTTTATTAATTTGTTTTCTGTTGAATTATTTAATAATGATACGGCACCGCCAAAACTTTCTGATTTAGAAATATAATTATTAAGTATATTATTGTATTTCGAATTATTCAGCCTTATGTTTGATATATAATTATTTGACACATTGCTGTTGGTAATAGATGTGTTGGTGCTCGATCTTTCAAACACCCCAAATGAAAAATACCCTATGTTGCACTTATTTATGGATACGTTATTCACTTTATTCAATAATATTCCATATGTAAATGGAGGTACGTCCACATAAGGTCCTGAGCCTTTAATGTAACTCTTGTTGCATTCGATTTGGACATTGTTTGAATTTATTTCTATGCAACTGCTATTTTTACTTGGCGTTATGTTTCCTGAAAGATAATAAGTTCCGCTGCTATTTATTACACCACATGAACTTATTTTACCTAATTTTATTCCTGAAATTGTTGTCGTGCTGACTGTCCCATTTTGATGTACTGTTATGGTTGTTGAGGTGGTCTGAGTTCGTGAAGTCGAAAAAACTGCAAATGATGCAATAAGTGCAATAACAATAACTATAATTACCGAAATTGTTCTATTAAAATGCTTAGGCCCTTTTATTTTTTCTAATTTTTGCGGCTGCTGCGGATTATTATTCTGTGCACTTATATTGTTTTCTACTGGACTAGGTTGCTCTGCGGCAGTCTGTATAATCGGAGGAGGAGGGAGAATTTCATTGGTCGAGTTAACATCATTAGTTGAGTTAGCGGATTGGTTTACCTCGTTTTGATCTCCTAATTTTTCATTCTGATCCGCCGATACGTTGATTTGGTTATTTTTAACTCCGTTGTCTTGATTATCGCTATCATTATTTTGATCAACCATCAACTTACCTCTATCAATTTATAGTTTATGGAAATTATATATAAGTACAACCATCATAAACATTAAATCTTATTTTGTAAAAGAGTATTTATACGTTTCTAAACCCTAAAACGTTTGTATCAACTCCAATATTGTTCTGTATAACTAAAAGATATATAGTTTTGCTTTTTATTTTAATCTCTTTTATCTAGTGGGCTTTTGGATAAGTAAACCTTTAATTCTTTCGCATATAATAGTCTTATAAATGATATTTATTGTTATGGCCTAATTATAAATTAGTTTCTTGCCTTTATTTAGTTAGTGAACGTGAGGTTATGGATATAGAGACAAAGATGCAGATTGTAAAATCAGAACCTGTCGAAGAAATAATAACAGAGGAAGAGATGAAAAATTTATTGGAAATAAACAACAAACCTATACATTATATAGGTCTTGAATTGAGCGGAATCCCCCACATCGGCCACATATTCACCGCAGGCAAAAAGATAAATGATTTTATTAAATTAGGGATAAAAACGAATGTGCTTCTTGCCGATTGGCACACAATGGCAAATAACAAATTAGGCGGGGATTGGGAAAAAATAAAAAAACTGTCAAAATTTTATGAGAATCTTTTCAAGGAATTTTGCCCTGGAGTTAATGTTGTATTGGGCTCCGATCTGTATCACAACAATGATGAATACTGGAAATTAGTTTTACGAATTTCCATGAGGGTTACGGTTGCAAGAGCCACAAGGACATTGATAATTGAAGGCAGGAACGAGAAAGACAACTTACATACCTCCCAATATATATATCCAATTATGCAGGCTGCGGATATCTCCGCATTAAATGTTGATATAGTGCATGCCGGAATTGACCAAAGAAAAGTTAATGTTTTAGCAAAGGAAAAATTCAAAGAGATGAATCTGAAGAATATAATCCCAGTACATCACCATCTTATACCTAGCCTTTTAGAACCTCCGAAACTCGATACAGATATGGAAAAAGAGGAGATTGTGGCAGCAATGAAAATGAGTAAGTCAAAACCGGGTTCTGCAATATCCATACTGGATACTGAAGAAGAAATAAGAAAATCGTTGCGGAATGCATGGTGCCCTGAAAGAAAATCCGATGAAAATCCAGTTTTGGAGCTTGTCAGATATGTGATAATGCCCAATCTGAATACTTTTCATATGGAAAGAAACATAAAATATGGCGGGGATAAGGATTATGAATCTTACGCACAGCTTAAAAATGACTATGATAATGGATTGGTGCATCCGTTAGATTTGAAAAATGCTTCTGCCGAAGCCCTTATAAAAATATTTTCTAAAATAAAAAACGCCGTAAAAGACAAGGAAAGAATATTGGATATTATATCCCAAAAATAGCTACAAAACCAAATCGGGTCTATAAAGAATAAAAGAACTCATTTATTCTTCCTCCTTGCGGATACGACAATCATATTATATTCATTTTCATATCCGAGCGCCTGTTTTAATTGTTCAGGTTCTATCGTTACCATGCTGTCCGAATATGGATCGTTTATATAAAATAAATCCTTGTCATACCCTTTGACTACTACCCAATGCGGAGAATCCTCCATATATGAATTTAACATATTTGCATTCACTATAATTATAGGTATATTTCCGTTATCGATATGCTTTTTTATGGAATTTATCGAAGCAGACCCATAACTCTCTTTAATATTCAGGCTTTTTGCTTTTTTCTTTATTTCATCAAATGAAGCCTTTAAGGTATCTACGTTTATGCCCTCGTATACTGCGAGCTTCTTTTCATAACCTTCATCCTTTGCATTGCTTATTATGTGCGGTTTTGCGCCTCTTTTAGCCATTGCGTAAGCCAACCCGTACCTTGAACCATGCCAAACACTACCATTTACAGCATCCTGCCATATGGAAAATTCTTCGTTCTTATTACTTTTAAAGTTCTTATTCAGGTATTTTAATACCATAATCGCGCATGCAGCGGAGCTGGTAAATTCCTCGCTTTGAGGGTAATGAGGGATATCATATATTTTACCATTTTTAACTGCCTTTGTTCTTTTGTTTTTAATAATTTTTGCCATTTAGTCACCACAATTAACATAATCTGCAGGGAAGGAGATTTGTTCTATTTTTGAACTCCTGTAGACCTAAGTCAACGGATCTTGAGTCCGTCGCGTTTGACCTGGCTCCGCCATCCCTGCACTTTCATTATTTTGTTTATTAACATAAATAAACTTTTCCTTGTTAATACCAATTAACATTACATCTAAACAAGGAAATATATATACCTTGCGTTTATACTGCTCTAATCTTTCAGATTTTAGAGATTATAACACTGTTTTTGTCTTTGTTATATTTGTCGATTGCAATAGTGTTACCCATTCTATCTTCATTCCCGAAATGGCATCTTGCACATGACAAATGCTTGGTAACAGGCAATTTTTTGCCTGTCCCTTTCGTAGATATCACAATCTTTGCTTCGTTTTGTCTCAAATCTCTCTTGCAGAAATAACATCTGCATCTAACTCTTTCTAACCCTATCTTTTTCATATTCTCATCTTTACAGTCCCAACCCGGAGCTTTGCTTTAGTACCAATAATAATGGCACAAAAAATGAATTATGACTTTTTAGAATTTTATTTATTCAGATATATATACCTTACTTATTTATGTTTTATAAAGAATAGCGGAATTGCAGAATTTACGGGTTAAATTCCATTTTTTACAAATGATATAGTTTTTATATTTTTGGATGCACATTCCCTTTTTTTAACCTTTTGTTACAGAAAGCCCCTTAGGGTTCTGCAATGAATCAAATTGCTCATAATGGTTGTCATAAATTATTATTTACTATTATGTTTCCGTCGAATTTATCGAAACTAATATATATTCTTTCGTTTAATATATAATATACTTTTATTTTTTGCATATTTTCCTGTGTGACATGGCATTTTATGTCTGGGAGGGGTTTTGCAGGTCACTGAAAATCCTGCAACAGGAGAAATTTTTTGCTTAAAATTAATGGCATGCGGGATTTACACCTGCACCAATATTAACATCAGCAAAAGGTGATATGAATGGAAAGTTTCAGAAACAAGACAGCCGACAGAAAGCTTCTTCTTGCGGTTTTAAGGAGGGACTGCGATGATGTAGTTAATGCATTGAAAGATGGTGCATACCTATATTCAAGATACAGAAACAACGACACTATACTTCACATGGCCGTAAAGAAGTGTGATATCAATACGATAAAGTTGATAAATGCTCATGGAGACTTGCGTCATCTAAAAAACAATTGCGGCAGGACACCATATCAGGAGTCCATACATCTAGATCATAAAAAGAATGACGCCAAAGTTATTAGTGAAATAGAAAAATTGGTATTTTACAAATCCATTAGGGTAAACAACGGATAAATGTACCTATTGGTAAAAGCAGGCCCGGATGTCAAATTTTGTAAAAATCCTTTTCAAAATAATTTCTTGGAAGTTACTCAACGCTAATGTAAATGAACAACGCAGAATTCCTTGGCAGGATTAGGTAAAAATTTATAAAATAAGATTAAAAAAACTGAAAAATTATATCCTTAATTGTTCTTTTAATCTTTTCTTATCTTCTTCTGATACTTCCCACTTGCTGGTTCTTATGATATACTCATAAAGATTTACCCTATTCTGCCTTTGCTTTTCTTCTATCTCTTTTCTCAATTTCTCATCCATATAATCACAAATAATAATATTATCTTATAAAATATTTATATGTTATCCTCGCCTTATAACAATTATAATTTAGTTGAGTCATATGCACAAAAAAGTATTAACGGCTATTCTTGTATTTGCAGTTGTGATACTTATTGTTGCAATTTATTTAGAATACACAACCCCATCGGCGCATACCTTTAATGCTAATAACATGAGTAGAGGAAAGATAATAGGAGTTAACGGGGAAATAATGAATTATAGCACAAGTAAGAAAATAGAAAGTTATGGGATTGTTTGGATACGTTACGACGTTAAACTAACGCCGCAATTCGATGCTTATATAACAAATCTTACCCAAGATAAATTTCAGATATTGGGCATACTTGATTATGAAACGCTGGGAGTCGGAATAAATGCGAGCGGCTGCATTAAAAATTGCAATTGGTCTCTTAACGAATGGAATGATAGCGTTCTCGCCGCTGTCAAAATGTACCCTATGATTCATACTTGGGAGATATGGAACGAACCGCAATTACAGAGATTTCAATCCGGATTCAATAACGGGAGCGTATACAATTATTTTCTGATGCTCAAATCAGCATATTCTATAATAAAAACACAAAACTCCTCAAATACTGTATTATGTCTAGGCGGGGACAACATATTCGAAGGAAATTATACCTATTACGATTATTATTGGGCGAAACAACTCTGGAGTTATGGTGCATCCAATTATTGCGACGGCATATCATTACACGCATATAGCGGCTTTACCCTATTGCTTAATCAAACAATTCCTTCAACAAATGTTACGATGGGAGAGTTGTTCAATTACTCCCTGCAGGATTATGAAAACCTGACCAAAAAACCAATCTGGATAACCGAAACAGGAATACCTTCCGGTATGAATTCAAGTTATCCGAATTATTTTGGTGCATCACAGAAAAAACAGGAGATATTCCTAAACCAGAGTTTCAATTCTTTCCTTTCAAAACCATATGTCAAGGGAATTTTTTGGTTCAACCTTTACGGCAATGTAGACGAGCCATATGACTTAAATTTTGGTTTATTTGATCAAAACCTTACGCCAAAACCCGCATGGAGTGCTTTTAACAAATTTTTAAATACCTGATATAAAAATATATTTGTAGATATATATTGTGAAAATATAAATAATTAAAATGGTTTTCAATTGTTCATATCGTTTGAGGGGATTGATGGTTGCGGAAAAACCACACAGGCAAAGTTATTGTATAATAAATTGAAACAGAATAAAGAACAGGTTGTACTGACAAGCGAGCCTGCCAAAAACGAGATTGGTTTGTTTATAAGGAATCTAATTAAAAATCCTGCGCAAAAATACGACCCATTGACATTGCAGCTGTTGTTCATGAGTGACAGGGCATATCATGTCAATAAATTCATAAATCCGAGGTTAAAAAAAAGGTATACCATAATAACCGATAGATATTTGCTTTCAACTATTGCATATGGTTCTGCTTTCGGTATAGATAGAAATTGGTTATACAAAATGAATTTGGTATTCCCGTATCCTGATCTTAATTTTATAATCGATGTAGAACCTAAGGAAGCAATAAAAAGAATACAGAAAAAGAAAAGCGGCGATTATTTTGAAAAGTTAAAATTCATGGTAAAAATCAGACAAAGTTATAAAAATTTACCAAAAAGATATAAAAATTGCTTTATAATAAATGGTAACAAAAGCATAGAAGAGACAAGCAAGGAAGTAATGGATGTATTAAGGAAACATATCAAATCCAAATACGCTCCTATCGTCTAGTCCGGCCAAGGACACGGGGCTTTCAACCCCGTAACTCGGGTTCAAATCCCGATGGGAGCAAAAGGTGTTTATTATAAGAGTTGGTTCAAAGCTTACACTGAAACCAGTAGGTCCATTTGATTTACGGTTATCGTTGAGGGTTATGGCTAATTTCTCGCCAGAACCAACAATCGAAACAGATGTGTTACGGGAAGCTGTTCGCATAGATGGTAAACCATGCATCCTAGAAGCTAGACAAATAAAGAAGACACCAGCTACAATAGAGGTATCAAGTAGTTCAGGTAACACTACTAAAACTAGAGAACTCGCCGAATGGATGCTTTTTATCGATTTGAATTTACTGCCATTCTATCATATGGCAAAAGGCCACAAGATACTAGGCCTTATAGCTAAGGAGTTATATGGTGTAAGGGCTTTGCGAACAGCTTCCTTATTTGAGATGATGGTCATAGCGATAACGGAGCAGCAGATATCCCTAACCGCTGCGTACAGAATAAGGGACAGGGTGGTCCAGCGTTTCGGCGAAAAGATTGACGGGTTATCTGTTTTCCCTACCACAGAGTCCCTGTCAAAAGCATCCGAAAGGGAACTTAGATCTTGCGGCTTGTCCAAACGGAAAGCAGAATACATTAGGGGCACAGCACAGCAAGTGTCAGACGGATCGCTTGATGTTGATAAGCTTGCAACGCTTTCAGATGACGATTTTAGGGAAACACTTATTAAGATTCGGGGCTTCGGACCATGGTCTGCAAATTACATACTTGTAAGAGGACTGGGGCGTGTAGACTGCGTACCCACGGATGACCTTGCAGTGCGCAGCATTGTCGGCAAGTATCTTGGCGATGGTAAGAGGATGTCGGAAGCACAGGTCTTAAATGCCATAGAGCCATTTGCGCCATTCCGCGGTCTTGCCGTCTTCTACCTCTTGGCGCATGACAGGCTATCAATATGAGCATTAAACTGGATTGCTATTTCCCGATGGGAGCAGATAATCTTTTTCTGGTATTTAAGCGTTTGTGGGGTTTGTTCAAATTTATTCATTATCACGAATATTATCAGCCGACTCTTTTCATCATATTTCAGAAATACCTCGGTTCATCATCTAATACCCGCAAAGTAGAAATAATTACGTTACAAGGAAATAAATTGCAAATATCAATATTAAAGAAAATGCGAGTTTTTTCTTTATGTCATTTTCCTTGAATATTATGCCCCCGATAAATACCGTAACCACAACATTCAATGCATTTCTCATTGGAGATACAATGCTCACGTATTCCGCCGCGATTGCAAGGTAATAAGTCAGCCTGTAAACAACTACCATTAGCGCCATAAATAGCATGTAAAATTTGTAGGTTTTTATATTACTGTATATCTCTTTTATCCCTCCATAATGGAAGTGCATGTATAATGAAAGATTCAATGCAAGAAATACACTTATCAGGATGAAAAATGTAAACGGATTGACAGTATAAAGCACATATTTTGCCAATATGGCGCCTATACTCATAAATAGAATCGCAATTATTAAGAAATATACATACTTTTTGCCCCCTAAAAATTTTCCGTCGGTTTTTCCTACGGCCACTATCAAATATACCATAACCAAAAGCACTGCTATGCTGATATACTGTATAATCCCTAATTGCTCTCCGAGAAACATAAAAGCGAAAAGCACAACAAGGAATTGGGGGATTGAACTCAATAAAGGGGATGTAACGCTTATGTTTCCGTGCTTGTAACTTCTTGCCACCATTATGTTGGATATCGTGCTGATGAGACTAATCAGGTATATTAACGCAAGTTCATAAATCGAAATATCAAAGTTTGCCAAAGGTATAAACAATAATGACAATAATGCAATGATTACGGATATGCTTGAAATAAACGCCGAGGCATGCGAGGATTTGAGCAACATCTTTTCGAAAATAGTGTAGAAGCCCATAAGTAGGGCTGATATCAAAACTAAAAGGTACCACTCTATCATTTTATCCGTACCTAGCTGCTACTATTTTTAATGCTTGCGAGTGTACCTTTCAGATTTTCGTATATTTCCGATGTATAATTTACCGACGTAACCGAAATATTTTTTAAACTGTTTATTTTATTCCATATACGCGCCAAATTATCTTGAAGTGCTGTCGTATTTTTACTGCTATTTTTTATCCCGTCGATTACAGAGTTGTTATTGCTTGAGTTAATAGACCAGTTTATAAATGCGCCTTTTGTCATGTTTTTAGTGTCATTGTAAAAATTTAGAATCTGGTTGCTGCTGGGCAGGGTGGTATTAATGTTCGTTATCTTGTTTTCGGTATATTTTCTAAATGAGATATTGGTTGCTATTAAATAAATGAAAACTGCCACTACAATAAGACTTATAACCAATTTTATTTTTCCTCCCATGTATTCACGTTTGCAGTATTAAGATAAGGAATTTCGCTTCCTAGTCCCGACCGGATTCGAACCGATGTATCAGGGTCCAAAGCCCTGAGTCCTTGGCCACTAGACGACGGGACTGCTGTGCATCGTCATAAATCCATATTTTGATATGAAGATTTGTTAACATTAGTTATTTGGCATATAATATTTATATAAGTTACATATTTTATAATTAAAAAACAGAAAATGAAATAAATTACACGGATAAGTAAACATACATTTTAATATTTATATTATTAATTTGTTATAGGCGATATTTAATAATATATCCAATAATTAATCAGGTAAAAATATGGAATTCAAAACCACTGAAGATCTAAAAGTTCCAGAAAAACTAATAGATCAGGTAATCGGCCAGAAAAAAGCGGTCGAGATAGTGAAGAAAGCCGCAAAGCAGAGAAGAAATGTGTTTCTTGTCGGTGAACCAGGCATAGGCAAAACCATGCTTGCACAGGCTATGGCAGAGCTGCTTCCGGTAACTGAGCTTGAGGACATTCTTGTATATAAGAATCAGAACGACGAGAATATGCCCCTTATCAAATCTGTGAAGACATATCCAAATGGTAAAAAAGACAAAAATATTGAAGGGCAGGGCAGGATAATACTCCAAAATGAAAAAGCAAGGTCAAAAATGAATATAAGCAAGACAGGCTCCATAATTACGCCGATAGTTATCGCCCTTGTAATAATAATATTGGGCTTGTCATTCAGCGGGATATTCAGTAATTACGAGATAGTGGTATTGGCTTCGTTGCTATTGGGAATAATGATATTTGGTTCTATGGCATTGTTCATCACTGGATTTACTAGAAGGGTAGGGCTTCCAGGGATGGCGGAGTATTCAGAGCCAAAATTGATAGTTGATAATACTGGAATGGATCATGCGCCATTTATAGATGCAACAGGAGCGAAGGCAGGTGCGTTGTTCGGGGATGTAAGGCATGATCCTCTGCAGTCAGGCGGATTAGGAACGCCTGCCCATCTAAGAGTTGAAGGAGGGGCGGTGCATAAAGCAAACAACGGTGTTTTGTATATCGATGAAATCTCCAGCCTTGAGCCTAGATCCCAGCAGGAACTGCTTACTGCAATGCAGGAGAAAAAATATCCGATAACCGGAAAAAGCGAAATGAGTTCAGGTGCTATGGTTAAAACCGAACCGGTACCGTGTGATTTTATACTCGTTGCTGCGGGGAACCTGATGGATATCCGCGGAATGCACCCTGCGCTGCGTTCAAGAATAAGGGGATACGGATATGAGGTATTCATGGAATCCACGATGGAAGACAACAACCACAATAGGGATTTATTGATCCAATTCATAGCTCAAGAGATAAAAAAAGACAGAAAGATACCTCCATTTAACAAAGAAGCGGTAGACGAGATAATCGAAGAGGCAAGAAGGAGGTCTGGAAGAAAGAAGAGGTTAACGCTCGCGTTAAGGGATCTTGGCGGGCTCATAAGGGCGGCAGGTGATCTTGCAGTGGAAAAAAACAAGAAGGTAGTAGGAAAGGAAGAAGTAATAACAGCGAGGTCGCTTGCTAATTCAATAGAAATACAAGTCGTTTCGCAGGAAATAGATTACATCAAAGATTACAAGGTATTCGAGATTAAAGGATATAAAATAGGAAAGGTAAACGGTCTTGCGGTAATGGGTTCTTCTGCAATGTCCGCAGGTATCATAATACCGATTGTCGCCGAAGTCACTCCCGCAGGCTCTAGATCCGAAGGCAAGTTTATCCCTACCGGAAAATTGGGCAAAATAGCAAATGAAGCGGTAAAGAACGTTAGTGCCATAATAAAGAAGCACATGGGCAAGGATATTGCGAATTATGACATGCATGTGCAGTTCCTGCAGACATATTCCGGAGTGGAAGGAGACAGTGCAAGCATATCTGTTGCGATAAGCATAATTTCGGCTATGGAAAACATACCTGTAGACCAGTCCGTGGCAATGACAGGATCATTATCCGTAAGGGGAGAGGTGCTTCCTGTCGGAGGAGTAACCAGCAAAGTAGAGGCCGCGATAAATTCAGGAATTAAGACAGTAATAGTTCCGGCAAGCAATAAAGAAGATATTTATTTGAGTAAAGACAATTCAAACAAGATAAAAATAATTCCCGTAAAGACGCTTAGCGAGGTAATAAAATATTCGATGAAGCAAAGTGCGAAACGCGATTCGATAATAACTGAATTGAATAAGCACATAAAAGGATAAAAACATAAAAGGTAAAATATTAATGTGATTGAATGGCAAAGAAAAATGTAACTAAAAAAGAAGTCAAAAACGAATCTGCAGAAGTTAAAAAAGAAAATTCCGAAAAAGATGCAAAAAAGAAAAAATGCGGATGCGGCTGTTCTTGTTGATAATCCTTATCAACATGCACCTCTTTAGTGGGAACTGGTGATAAATTGTCAAAAATAAAAAAAGAAAGCGGTGCAATAGATCAGATCTCGAAATTCGGAAGCGACATGGTAAATGAGATATACGGAAACAAAAGTCCTTATTTCACAGCCCCCGTAAGATCCAGATCCAATATAATCTATGACGATAAGGAAGGTCTGCTTACGCTTGGGAAATCCGAAGAGGAAAGAAATTTCATGAATATAGCCCAAACCAAGAAATTCATGCAGACAATAGCAATAGCCTCAAAATGCCATACGTTTCTTAAAGAAAATCTACATACGTCAATAAGAGGTCTTTTTTATCAATTGAAATATTCGCTAGGAGAGGACATAGACGAAAATTTATTCAATGAGCAAAGCGAATCGAATCCGTTGATAGAGGATCTTGAAGCCGCATTGGGACTGAAAAGGGAAGACCTCAATCTCAGTGCCGACAGAAAAGGTTTCCTTGCGGGAAACATGAGGGTTATAGATACATTTGGAGATGAAAGGCTTGAGATAGATGCGAGCAAGCAGGGGAGGAGCGGGTGGTCAATTCCGAGCGACGTAGACAACAATATGGAATTTATCGATGTAAAGGCAAAATACGTGCTCGTAGTGGAAAAGGATGCGGTATGGCAAAGATTAAACGAGGATAAATTCTGGCAGAAGGAGAATGCCATACTCATAACACCAAAGGGGCAGGCGTCAAGAGGGACAAGAAGGCTTATAAGGAAGCTTTCCGACTTAGGGCTTCCGATATACGTGTTCAATGATTGCGATGCGTGGGGTTGGTATATTTACTGGACAATAAAGACCGGGAGCATGAATCTTGCCTACATAAGCAATGAGATAGCGACCCCGAAGGCAAGATTTCTTGGAGTGACAATGTCAGACATAGAAAACTACGACTTCCTTAAAAAATTGACCATGAAGACCACAGATATAGATATAAAAAGGGCCCAGGAAATGCTGTCCTATCCGTGGATAAGCAAGCACAAGGAGTGGGTCATAGAACTGAAAAAGGTAATACAAACGAAAACAAAACTCGAGCAAGACTCATTGCAGGGTCCGAAGCTCACTTTTATAGGGGAGTATATAAGGGAAAAAATAAAGAACCAAACTTTTCTTCCATGACATCCTCAGATTGCCGCGTAATCATATTTTGTTTAGTCATTCCCGGTGGGATTTAGATTTTATCAAAATTTATTTTTCTGCTGTCTTTTGAATTTTTGTCCCTGCTCAAAAGCACAATCCTACTCAGTTTATGTTCATCCGTTTCGATATACCCTGCCGATTCGGCAAGCCTGTGTGCGAATTCCGCTATTTCTTCATTGTTCGGCATGTCAAATAACGACAACCCTCTTTCTTTTTCTCTAGCTCCTCCCACAAAAGAAAATCCCTTGACTTCCACATAATTCGGCTTAGCCATGCCAATGAGTTTTACATATCCGTCCATATTGCCCATATTAAGCCCTTTTACCAAGGTCATTCTCAGTGCAGTCCTCGTTTTCAATGTTGACATGAATTCCAAAGATTTGAGGAATCTTTTCCACGCATCGCCTATCTTAGGCCTTACAACATTCATGTAAGTTTTGCTATCGGGAGCCTGGAGAGAGATATAAAACTGTGTGGGCATCAGTTCAAGCCTTTCGATAGCTTCTGGCAGAGTCCCATTGCTTACTACAAAAGTGCTCATTTTTCTTTTGTGAAATTCTTTTAGCAATTCGGAGAGATACGGATAAAAGGTCGGTTCGCCTGTGAGGCTCAGTGCCACGTGCATCGGAGAATTTGCTTCTTTCCATCTCTGCATTTTTAAATCGGTATCAGCTATGGATTTGAATCCGCTCACAATCCTTTGCTGCTCTTTTATCATATTCTCAGCAATATACCGCGGTTCATCCCATGAAGTCTTATTAAGCTCGTTCCATTTTGTATCAAACTCTTCCGGGATTATTCTCCAGCAGAATCTGCAGCTCAAATCGCATCCCACCGCAGGGGTTGCCTGCATGCATTTCCAGCTCTTTATCCCATAAAACAAATTTTTGTAGCAAAGAGTTTTGTCTCTCAGTCCATTTGCAGCATACTCGCATATTTTTACAGCCGAATGCTTTCCGACAAAATGGTAACCCTGCTTCTCCATTTTTTTACGTAGTAATTCTTGCATCAAAAAACCGTTTAACTATAAAATTAAAAAAATAAAATAAAACTTAAAGAGAGAAATCAAACCTTCTTTATTGCATGCTCTACTTTTTTCATGAGTTCTTCATTGACTTCCAGGTTATGCGCCTTTTTTGCATGTTCCCCTATCTTTGCTATCAGTGCGTCCTTTTTTTCATTCTCCGCTTTAAAGTCGCAATCCATCCCCATATCCTTACAATTAAAGGAATATTTTTTTGGCATTTTCTCACCAATCATTATTATTTGGAAAGGATATTATACCTTCTTATGTATTCGACCTGCAAATGAAACCTTTATAAGAGTTTCTATGGAATTTTACATCCGCATTGTTAAGCATATCATACTCGCCAGGGCTGGGATTTTCAGCATAAAGCTTTTGAACCCAGGAGGCCGTGAGGCCATGCGCTTTCAAGATTTTTCCAGGCGCACGCGTTACCGGATTCCGCCACCCTGGCATTATTAGTATTTATATTAAATCTTTAAAAAGATGACGCTTTTATTTACACACAAGTTTTATATAATATTTTATATCCAATAGGAAATGGAGGCTATGGAAAAGCAGGCAAGGATAAGGGAGAAGGCGATTCAAGAAACGAAGACCGGAGACGTATCTGTCAAGAAAAAGAATAATATTGATATAAGGAGAGAAGAAACAAGGTCTGAAAATGCCGAAAAAGAAAAACTTTCTGCGAAGAATTTTCATAACTCAAAGAAAAGCATAATTATAAAATACTGGGATTCGGTATGTGATAAATTGAATATCGATCCGGGTATAAGGAAAAAAATACCCATCATAAAAAATAAAAGAACATACTCCGATGTTCCTTATTACACTTCCCCATCAAATGAGGAGGATTTTGGTTTGCCAGATTCTAAAAAAAGAGGATATATAGACTATATAGAGATGGATTTAGAATATGTCAAAAATCTCGAAAAAAATATCATACACGAGATAATCCATGCGCTTGCAGACAGGTACCAACCCAGTTTAATAAAAAAGTATAATTTTTATTACAATAAGATATCAAAAGAAAAAAAAGAATCGGGGTATAGGGAGAGATATGCGGATATAGAATTGTCCTTAGAAGGAGTCCCGTTTCTCGCAGAAATGATACTTACAAATACCCAACCGCACGAAATTTTATTCGCCGCTACGGAAGAGGAGAAAATCCTAAATAAGACAAAAGCATTTGAAGATTGGTCATATTGCCGTGCAAAGACCATAAGTTATTATGCGGCGGCGTATATTTCATTAAATTTTACGGAAAAAGAGAGATTGGAGATAGTGGAAAAAATACTGAAGAGCCCTGCAGAAACTGCAGCAAAGGAACTGCTGAAATTTAAAAGTCTAATCGAAAAAGAGCTTAAAGAAGGATAATTTCATCTAAAATTATTTTATATTTTGCTTTTATAAAGTTCAATTTTATCAATTGCTCAAAACAATCACAATGAAATGTCACATAAATTTTGAAAGGTTGAATTGCTTTGTTTCTTCATCATTTCCAAATACGGTGTCTATCTCCTTTTCTATAAGTTTTATCCTCTGTTTTATATAAATTTCTATATCATACCTATCCGCAAGGTTGGCTGCAGTATCCAAATATTTTTTTATACCCCCCTTTGATATTGTAAGAACTATCTTGCCTCCGCATTTTCTGCATACTCCTGAAAGAGGTACCCTTCTATATTTTGCGTTGCACGAAATGCACCTAAATGTCTGCTTTGAAAATGAGTGAAGGTTGCCTATCAAATCAGGGATGAAATGGCTGAGTATCAGTCTTTTTGCCGCGTCGGCTTTGTCTATCGAGGATAATTTGTCCATAAGCATGAATTGCGCGTCTATCTTATCCTGCATTGTTTTAAGCATTGTATAATTGCTTTTTTTTGGGGAATTGAGTATCGCTTCCGAAGAGCTTTCATGCGTGAAATCCAAATTTTCGAATATACTTTTATCGTTAAGCCTTGAATTCACCCTCTCTATTAATATCTCCCCCGGAGATACCCTTTGAAGGGTTTTATCATAAAACTCCTTACTATACTTATTTACAATTTCCATATCCCATACCTCGTCGTCTACCTCTTCAGGCTTTACATTAAGCGTGAGTATAAGGGGTGCATCCATCGTTCCTCCGACGCTAGTAGGCAAATATTTTTTTGAAAAATTTATAAGTGCATCAAGAAGCAACATAGTCGTATCCTCGTCGCCGTCGCAGTTTCGCCTTCTTGCGGATATCACATACGGGTGTGCAAAGCCCACATTAGCATCGGTAAATCCTATAATTCTGCATAATACTCCGGCCGAGGTGTGAGGCGAAAGCGTGATTGCACAGTGCCCTATCAAATCGTCAATGTTTTTTGCATTGTAAAATCTGTCCAATTTATAAAAACGCTCCAATAAATCATCGACGAATTTCGAAATTTTTAAAAGATACTCGCCCCCCCTCCTGTTGAGTATTATATCCTGATGCTTCAGCTCAACCAATTGATCTTCGCTCCTTAGATCGTTATGGAGATAATCGTGGGAATAACCCATACTACGCAATCTTTCGACGCTCGTGCCTATCTCCTTGGGATAAAAATGGGTTATCGGTGCGTCAGTAGCATCAAATCTGGAAGTGCCGTCCTTAAATACGTATATGCCATTAATGCTCCTTAATATTCCCTTATCTATCGCTTCTATTTCCCTTCCCTTGTTTATCATTCCCTTTACGCCTTTCATAAGCTTCGGCATCCTCTGGATATTTAAATTTAATCTATTTGCGGAATTTTCAATTTCTTTCGTAAGATTTATTTTTATGCTTTCATGAGACAATACCTTTCCTCCGCAGAATTTGCACACATCAGAGCCGATATCCGCATTCCTAGCGCATCTTTCGCATTTTCTTTCTATATACGCTCTGCAATTGTGCTTCCAGCAAAATTGTGTCAATAGCTTTTCATCATCTTTTGGGCACCTGTATCTCGCAGTTTCTATCTCTATGGTCTGGTTTCCAAACTTCTTTTTATCATTCATATATGCTTTCATCACATTCCTTTCTTTTCCGCCGTATTCACCTATGGGAAAAAGAAGATTAGGTGGCGGTTTCATAAGTCTTTCCTTTGCTTTTTCCGGTCTTCCCAACCTTCCTCCAATTCGTGTGGATCTTTGCATTATCTTGAACGGTGCGATTCTGTTGAGCAGATCCAATGATACCGCATCATCATTTGCTTCATAGCCGCCCAACCTGTCGAAAGATATGATACCATCATTTACAAATCCGAGAGAAGTGATAAGGCTTTTTGCATCGTCCCCAATTATGATAACAGAATCCTCCTTTTCAGCGTGGGGTATGCATATTTTTTCTATAAAATCGATTACTTTATTCTTATCGCCAATTTTTATTGATTCCAATTCAGATATTTTGTCTGAATTTATATCCGCTTTTGATACCGCATACGCAAGTCCTAACAATTCGCTTTGTGATATATCATTGTAATCGTATATATACTTAGGGTGCATTGGCACTTCATATTTTTTTGAATAATCCATTGCATCTGAAAAACTGTTTATATCCGGCATTTTTCCTTCATACCCCTTGGCAACCAACTCCTCATACCAAAATTCCTCCACATAACTTGTAGGCTCGAGAGCCGTGTTTGTTTTTTTGAAATCACCCAATGTTACCAATATGTCTCCTACCGAGAGTATTTTTTTTATCCTGTCCTTATACCTTGTTGTTTCTTCGGCGGTGTTTATCCTGAACGCAGTCCCATCGTCAAGCTTTACAAATGGCCCTTCTATCGAATCAACGGGCATGGATATACAACCCTTTCCGGGTTTTTCAACCTTTACCTGCGTTCCGATTGCCATATATCCTCCGAGTATTATCATGGTTGCCGGATTGAATCCTTTTGCCGCTATTCCAGTAAACCTTGACCTTCCGTATCTCAGCCTGAAGCTTCCATAGTGATCGGGATATGCGAGTATGGGTCTTCCTGCAACCAGCTCATGGAGAAATACGACAGCTTTGTCCTCTTTTTTTTGTGTTCCCTTCTCACCCTTGTCCGCTTTTATAATATTATTCAGCCAATACCAATCAACCCTATTTTTTGTATGCTTTTGTATACTTTTTGCTTTTTGCGCTATTCCCTCACATACGACCAGCGCGACGCCGCTTCTTACCTTGTTGGTAATCATTTCTTCTTTTCCCTGCGAATCAAGCCTTTTTACGTTTCTATGTATACCTACCTCAAGATCTTCTGTCGGAACCCCGTCAATACATACCGGGCAATTCTCAATTATTGTTTTGATATCATTTTCATCAGGCAGGTACTGCAATCTTGCAATTCTCAGATGGTAAAGCATTATCTCTTCAAGCGCCCTTTCCACTTCAATCTTTTGCGGCCTGTATGCGCTTATGTTAAATAATTTTCTCGCATAATCCGCAAGCGCCACGGACAACGCCGCACTAGTGCCGCCGGCACCCCTTATAGGACCAGCATAGACGATTGCGATATAATCGGAACCATCGCTGTTTTTATGCAACTTTATATTCTGCAAACCCTCTGTGGGAGCAACCAGTATTCCCTCTGTAAGAATTGCCAATCCTACTCTTACAGAAAGCAGCAGTCTTTCCTCAAGTTCCATCGAAAATTTATCATTAGTGCAAAGCTCTTCTACTACGGAAAAGGCAAGTTCTTGTCGCGTCTTGGCGGTCTTTTTTCTTATGATCTCTTCTATTCCGTTGACGCCGATTATTCCTTCTATCCTGGATGCAAGGTCCGGAGCGGGTTTTATCTCTATAAAAGTCTCCGGGTCAAACCCCCTTTTCTTTGCGTTGTCCGCTACTTTATACGCATTATCAAAGTAACCGTTTAATGCATGAAAATAATCGTCAATCGTATCCATAAAATCAGCTATTGAAGTCAAGCATAGTAAAATCGTATTTTTTTGCCTCAAATACCGGAAGTTTGCATGGAGTCGGTATATGTCCCTGTCTTATCTGAAAATCGGTTCTTCCTTGCCATGTGCCACTGTTTATTATATTCACTCCTTTATACATCGCATCTCCGTTTTTATGTATGTGGCCCATATGGAGTATATCGGGTATATCACTTATCACCAGGTTATCGTTCTTCAGCGGAGCAATCTCATTTCCCCCATATATCGGAGAAAGATGCCGCCTCTTCAAAATTTCAATCATGACCTCCTCGGGCTTCGAATAACTTAGATTCGGAATTTTGCTTATCATAGAATCAAGTGAAGCTCCGTGATAAGTGAGAACATTAATCCCGTGCAAGGATATGTAGCTCGGGTTTCGGATTAAATGCACGTTATCCTTAAAAGACCCAAACAGCTCTTCAGGTATCTCAGGCTGCGGCTCCGCTTTTTGCACCGCATCATGATTTCCCGGTATAACAAACACATGTATATAATCGGGTATTAATTCAAGAAATCTGCTGAATATTTTATACTGTTTATATATATCGGGAACGGCAAGATCCTTATACTGATCGGGGTAAACTCCTATACCATCAACTATATCCCCGCCAACTACCAGATATTTTACCTTGCCCGCAAGTTCCTTAGACACTCCGTTTCCATTCAACCAATCTATCATTTTAAGGAAATTCTGTTCCATAAAAAGCTTGCTTCCTATGTGTATATCCGAAATAAAGGCAATTGCAAAGTCCTCGCGTACGCTATTCCTTTCTTTTATTTTAATGTCAGGCCAGAGAAATTCCTTTGCAATTACAAACGGGCCCGACACCTTTCCCTTTATTACTATTACTTCGTCATTTATTATTTTGTTTGCACTTTCGAAAAGTTTTTTCCCGTCAATCGAATTCGAATTCATAAAAATTATTTTCGCTTCCGCATTTTCATCCTCAATGACAACCATTATGTTTCCATTTTTCGTTGTTATCTTGTTTGATACCATACCTGATACAAGAACTTCCCTTCCATCGGTATACTTCTTCAATACTCCAAGATCCTGTATCAGTCCAGGAATCATGCGTTCTTCAAATATCCTCCTTATTTTCTCTAATCTGTTTCTAAAATATGTAACGAATCCGTTTGACGTATTCTCCACAACATCATTGCTGTTATTGTTCAATATTCTGTAATCTGCAGATATCTCCGAAGCAAACGGCACAAACCCCGAGGATCTATTCACTTCTATGGGTATAGGCGCTTTTGCAGATTCCGAAATCTCCTCAATATCCTTTACGATTTTAATTATTTCGGAATTAGAGACTATTTTAATGGGTCCGGCCGAATCGTTTTTCAATTCCATTATTTTAGTCAATAAAATATTAATATCAACTTCGCCTATAGAGGTATCGGTAACATCCGCAGCCAACAGTATCCCAAACTCAGAAAGTCTTCTAGCAAGTTCTACTCTTGTGTTATTATCCTGCATGTTACCCCCTCTGAATACAGACTATTTTTTAAGATATGCCAATTTCAATATCAAAATTATAATTTGTTGAAGTCATTCGTGTATTATAAAGAATATAAGTAAATTTGTATTAATTACTATTCCTTGATAGATTCTAACAGACTCAGAATATTCCATACAACCGTTCTTGCCTGTGTCGGGAGATTGATATCATTGCTAATGCTGTCTATGCTATATATTGCCCCCGCGATTCTTATGGTATATGCTCCTTCTGCGTTAAGTTTGTTTTTTGCTTCGTTGATTGCAGTCCTAACATTTTTTGGCACAGACGTATCATTTGCAAGCATATCTATGTACATATTAATCTGCTTTATTATTTCTACTACCTTTTCTTCCTCCATACAATCATCTGAATAAATAGTATTATAACTTATTCAAAGAATCTATTTATAATTATCCAATTTATAACATACAGTGAACTACTCTTCCATTGTGGAAGGGACTTTTTGCCATATAGAGTTAAAAGTTTTGCAACCTTCAGCCAAAAACTACCACGCAAAATTAACCAATAATCTATAAAAACCTAAAATTCGGAAAATGCCCAATTTATATGCTTATGTTCAAGAC
Source organism: Microcaldota archaeon (assembly GCA_021845575.1). Lineage (GTDB taxonomy): Archaea > Micrarchaeota > Micrarchaeia > Micrarchaeales > Micrarchaeaceae > JAJZVQ01. The sequence continues at coordinate 68,200 of JAJZVQ010000001.1, forward strand.
AAATCTTGCAAAATAACCAAGCATGATTGTAACAGATGTTGCTCCAAGCGAAATCAAAAGCGTTTTTATTACCCTCCTTTTTATGCTGACATTCGTTATTATGGCAATTAACGCCGCAGTAGTTGACAAGACTATCATAGTAAGAACAACCGATATCAATATCCCATACGCCCCGCCTATGCCGAATATAAATGGAATGAGGGGAAAAATAGCCCCGATTATATAGGATATACCTGTATAAAAAGAGGACTTATTCGGCGATGCATAAGATTTTTTCTGTACTATCCTAACGTCCTTTTCATATTCCGTTGAAAGATATGCCGCCCCAACCATGGAAAAGGTGCCGGACAGGGCAACAATCACCCCTCCTACCAACACAAGAATAGGGAGTTTGATTGCCGCCGCAAGCCCTGCAGTAGCCGCCAGAACTTCAACCAATCCGTCATTCATCCCTATTGTTATATTTCTTATGTTTTCAATAACATCGCTATACTCGTTTATGCTGTTTTTCAGCGGGGTTTCCCTGATCCTTTCATCCTTTTTGATTTTGCTTATTATCTCCCTTTCCCGTTTTGTTTTAAAAACGAAACTGATATTGTCAAGCTTTTTGTGATATCCGTCTTCTTTATACTCAAGGAATTTTATTGCCATAGAGGTGCCAAAAACCTTCCTTATCATATCAAATAAAAGAGTATGCAGTTTAATTTTCAGCAAACTGATTTTTGCTTTTTTGGTGTCGACCAAAACTCCCCACAGTATTGTATGCTTTTTTTCAACATCCGCCAAATCATAAAAAACTTTTTTTAATTTCGGCGTGTTTTCTTTGTTTGCCAATAATCTGTATACTCCTGAATGCAGTTTCTCTTCCTTGTAAAGCATGTAAAGGTATTTTTTGTCATTCATCAATTGCACCAATCACACAAGATTCTCAGGTTTTAATATCCTATCAAGGGATTTCTTGTCTAATATGCCTTCATCTATACAAACCTCCTTTATTGTCCTGTTTTCTTTGTACGCTTTGTTTGCCATTTCCGCCGCTTTTGCGTATCCGATATAAGGAGAGAGCGCGGTCGCAAGAGAAAGATTTCTTTCAAGATTCTCAGCCATCTTTTCTTTATTTGGCGTTATCCCAGAAACGCATTTTTGCGTAAAGGAGTTTATCCCATTGGAAAGTATCCTTATCGTGAATAAAAGGTTAAACGCGATTATCGGCATGAATACGTTCAATTCCAATTGTCCCGCGTTTGCCGCTTCATCTATGGCGGTGCAATTTCCCAACGATTGGAAGCATACCATATTAAGCATCTCAGCCATGCTCGGGTTTATTTTTCCCGGCATTATCGAAGATCCAGGTTGGACGGGCGGGAGGATAATTTCTCTGATGCCCGCTCTCGGTCCCGAACCGAGCAATCGTATGTCGTTGGAGATCTTGTTTAACGATATTGCAGTGCTCCTAAGCATTCCCGACATGAGAAGCTCCTCTTTCTGGTTCTGCATTCCAGAAAATATATTTTTTTCAGGATAAAACCTTATGCCACTTATATCAGAAATCTCCTTTGCCGCATTCTTGGCGTAGCCTTTTGGGGTGTTTATGCCCGTACCGACCGCCGTTCCCCCTATGGGTATTTTTTGCATGGATTTGAAACCGAAATTTATATTGTCAATCATTTCATCTATTAATCCGTAATAACCAGAAAATTCATCGCCGAGAGTAATCGGAACGGCATCCTGCAGGTGCGTTCTGCCTATCTTGACAATTTTCGAAAATTCATTCGCCTTTTTCTTTAACTCTTTTGACAAATGACTAAGTGACGGAAGGAGTTCATTCTTTATTGCAATGTCTGCCGAGATATGGATTGCGCAATGAAATGTGTCGTTTGTGGACTGCGACATGTTTACATGGTCGTTTGGATGGATTATACTGTAATCGCCTTTTTTTCTTCCTAAAATCTCAAGAGCCCTATTTGCTATTACCTCATTAAGATTCATGTTTACGCTCGTTCCTGCGCCCGCCTGGAAAACATCGACCACAAATTGTTCCTGCAACTTTCCTTTTATCACTTCATCAGAAGCCTTAACTATCGCATTTCCAATTTTACTGTCAAGCTTTCCGAGTTTGAGGTTAGTAATGGCTACTGCCTTCTTTAGCATTGCATAAGCGGAAATGAATTCTTCCTGCATGTGCATTCCCGATATTCTAAAATTATTTTTTGCTCTTTCAGTCTCTGATCCGTAATAGGCGCCAGCAGGAACCCTTATTTTTCCAAGGGCGTCATTTTCAATTCTATACTCCATGTCATCCCTCCTTTTTCATCTTTTCACGCGCTGCGCGAATCCTGCACATTACGCACATGTTCAGATTGCTGTCGAAGTGCAAATCGCATACGTGTTTTCCGCATTTCGGGCATTTGTGCGTCGCATTGGCATTGCATACATTGCATGTCGTTAGTTCGTATTCAGATTGCGTACGTTTGCTGCACAAAGTACACACCCTTTTAATAGAATCATAATGCACGCTGCAGACCTTCCTCCCGCAAATTCTGCATGTATTGTCAGCTTCCATGCCGCAGATGGCGCATCGATCCCTGATTCCCTGCCCATACCCTTTTTTTATCATGCAATCACTAAAAATATTATAATCATTTAATCGGCAATTTATATTCTTTATGTTTACTTCAATCCTTAAATTTTTAAGTATTTATTATCAAACGCTCATTTTATCACACAGTCGTTGTAATGGTTGAAGTAACCGTTGAAATTGTAGTTGATGGATTAATGGATGTTAATGAATTTATAGTTATGTTGTTTGCGGCATTTGGTGTGCAGCCCAATTTATGCATCTGCGTACGTGGAAAAATTTCCGTCAAAAATTCATCACAATTAAGTGTAACAACATGTGACTCGATCGAAATACGAAATGGAAAAAATAGTATAAGCAATATAGACCATTTTTGCGCGTATATTCACATTTTTAATGAATTCCTTTAATTATTTTATATTGTAAAGTACTGGTGTTATTTCAAGGAGGTAATGTCATATTAATTGATTTATTATAAGGGTGATTCCCAATAGTTAAGAAAAAAGAATCGGCAAATCCTCCACAAATATCCGGATTAATAGTAACAAAATATGTATTCTTTATTGCGTTCGGGGAAATTTTTATTATTATTGTAACAGAGTAGTTACTGTGTGGAGATGTAATTTGATTACCCGGTCTTATACCGATACTTAAGCCTGCATGCCCATATGTATTAACTAGAGCAATTCCTTTAGTAATATTATGGGTTATGTTAAAAATTGTTATATAATTTGATACATTAATAAATTCACTATTATTTATAACAAGATGTGTTGCTCCGTTTGATGTTTTTTCATACACTTTGTCATTAAATCTAAATACTCTGTAATTAATTATACCTACTCCCCCAGGAGATATAACATAATCTTTTAGAGGTATTATATAGGTATAATTAGTAAAATTATAAACTCTAAATCCTGAAGAATTAACAATGTGACTTATAAATACAGGTGTTCCACCTGGAGGTGGGCATAATGGTATTAACATAGAGATTGTTTTTATTATAGTATTCGCAGGCAATTCAGTAATATTCGCTCCAAGAGTAATATTTGTAATATTCTGCTGTAAGATTGAAGAAGTAGCTGTTTTGGATTGATGCTGTGACAGTGCCACACTTGCAAACACAATCCCGACTATCGCAACCGCAATTGCCGCCATTACTATATGTGTGTAAGCCTCTTTCTTCATAAAATTACTTCTTGGACAGACTATTTAATTCTTCTTAAAAGTCGTAATTAAAGTAAACTACTTATTATAAAAAGGGCTTCAGCCATAACCGTTTGCTCGGAACTTATTGTTCATCAAGTTAAATGTTGTTTGGGTACTTTTGCTGAAAAATTAACCGATTATAGAAAAAACAAATATTGCAAAACCTACTACGACGCCTATCTCCGCCATTAGCAAATATCCAAAACTTCCAAGTATCCCGGAAATTGCCATTATCATTATTCCTGAAAAGAAAATAGGGAATTTGTATTTTTTCTGAATCATAACACCAACGCGAATATTATATGGTCTATCGGAATTCCCGCAACCAATGCCCTTATATACAAATCGACAAATATTATGAAGATCAAACTTGCCCATGCCAGGGTTTCATGGTGCGCATTTATTTTTGATTGCGAATCATATACTCTTTTAATGCTCTTACCCCCATGCATGCAGCTGAAGCAATCCTTTCTTCCTCCTATCAAGCTTCTGAAAGAATGGCATGAAAACACATACAGCGTTATCAGCACCGCATTTGTTGCAAGTATAAGGCTTCCGAGTCTTAATACAAAACTGCCGGTGTAAAACATCGATATATACAAATCATAATAAAAGAACGGAAGAATCGCTATCGCCGAATAAAGAAAATACCTGTGCAGATTTTCTATCTTGAAAATCCCGCTCGTTTCTCCTGTATAACCCCTTTTATTGTCATCAAGTCTCCCGATTACAGAGCATGCGATAGGGTGCTTGAATATATGCCTGTTGTAATCCTTCCTGTATGCGTAGCATGTAAGCCTGTATAATCCGACAAATGGAAGCACAAGAATTGTCGGGGAATAAAACGGATCTATGTATCCTTTGTATTCGGGCACCGGAAAAAGAACAAGCATCAATGCCGCCACTGCAAGGAGTATTATGAACATGTACAGCCTTATATTCTTTTCCAGCAATTCTTTCGGGATTAATTTATTCAACATTTTTACCATTTTTCCTTTTTTTGATTTTTCCAATTAGCATCATTATCGGATCGTAAAAACCGTCCGCTGCCCTTTCCTTTTCGGGTATTATCGCATTGTCTGTTATTTTAATGTGCTCTGGGCACACCTCTTGGCAGCATTTTGTAACGTTGCAGTAACCCAACCCCTTTTCCTCAGTCAGTATTTTCGACCTGTCTAAAGAATCGGCAGGGTGCATGTCCAGCGACGCCGCCTTGGCCACGTGCCTTGGTCCGATATATTTTGTTGTGTGGTCCCTTATTACATGGCAGACGTCTTGGCAGAGAAAACATTCTATACATTTCCTAAACTCCTGCGACCTCAAAACATCCATCTCGTCAATAATCCAGGGTTCTTTTTCTTCTTTCGGGGTAAATTCGGGCATTGCCCTTTCTGTTTCGTAATTCTCATTTACATCAGTAACAAGATCCTTTACAAGCGGAAATGCATGCATAGGTTCGATGCTGACAACGCCGCCAAGCTGATCTATCCTGGTTTTGCACATCAGTTTTGGCATTCCGTTTATTTCAGCCGCACACGATCCGCACCTTGCCGCCTTGCAGTTCCATCTTACAGCAATTGTCTGATCGTAGTGCTCTGTCACATAATTTACTGCGTCAAGCACGACCATTCCCTCTTCTACAGGGACATCGAACTCCTGAAAATATCCCTTGGCGTCTTTTTCAGGGTCCTTTCTATAAATTCTGATTTTTATTCTGTTCTTTTCCATCAACATCATTCACTATTGTTTTAAAATTTTTTTAAGCCTTTCCGGAATTTCAGGAATCGCGGCAGACTCCAATATTATGTCTCCATTTACATTGTTGCAGATTATATTCACTTCCCAGTCAGAGCTTTTTTCAGGATAATCGCTCCGCGTGTGGGCACCCCTGCTTTCCTTTCTTTCCAATGCGCTTTTAATCATGCATTCCGCAAGAAGCAACATGTTGTTTAGCTCTATGCATTCGATAAATCCTTTGTTGAATTTCATGTCTCCGCTTACCTTGCACTTTGCCGATTCTTTTTTTAATTTGTAAACAATATCCAAAGCAGTCTTAAGGTCTTTTTCATTTCTTATTATACCCACATACTCCTCCATTGCGTTTCTAAGTTTATCGGTCATTTCGTAGGGATTTACCCCCTTGTTCTTATTGTCGATATACTTCTTCACATTATCGATTTCGGCTTCAATTTCCCGCACACCCATCTTCCCTGCTTTGGCATTTTTAATATATTCTGAAGCATAAAGCCCTGCCCTCCTCCCGAACACCAAAATGTCGGCAAGCGAGTTTCCTCCAAGCCTGTTTGCCCCATGCAGCCCTCCGGCCGTTTCTCCCGCAGCGTATAATCCTTCTATATTTGTTTTGCATGTCTCCGCATCTACCAATATGCCCCCCATGAAATAATGTACTGTTGGTGCAACTTCCATTTTTTCTTTTGTTATGTCTATTCCGGCAAATTCCTTGAACTGTTCATACATTGCAGGCAATTTCTTTTTTATGAATGCGGCTCCTTTATGGGTTATGTCTAAATATACCCCGCCATGTTCAGTCCCGTTCCCATTCTTTATTTCATTGTATATCGCTCTCGCCACAACATCCCTTGCATCAAGCTCCTTCTTTTTTGGCGAATATCTTAGCATAAACCTTTCTCCTTTGCTGTTGAGCAATATACCACCCTCCCCACGCACTCCTTCAGTGACAAGCAATCCCTTCACTCCTGGCGGCCATACCATCCCAGTAGGATGGAATTGTATCATCTCCATGTCTACAAGCTTGGCTCCAGCTTTAAAAGCCAGTGCAATGCCATCTCCTGTGCTCTCCCAGGAGTTCGAGGTTATTTTGTAAATCCTGCCAAGCCCCCCAGTAGCAATGATTACGGATTTTGTATTGAATACAACAAACTTTCCGGTCTTCATCTCAAATCCTATCGCGCCAATTACCTTGTTGTCTTTAGATACAATCTTTGTAATAAGGGTTTCATCCATGACGGATATGTTGTTCATGTGCAGGATTCTGTCTTCAAGCGTCCGTATGAGCTCAAGCCCTGTCTTGTCGCCCACATGACACAATCTTCTATAGGTATGCGCTCCGAATGCCCTCTGCATTATCTTTCCTTCAGGGGTTCTGTCAAATAATGCGCCATATCTTTCCAATTCGTATACCCGTTCAGGCGCCTCCTTTGCCAGGATTTCTGCCATTCTCCAATTCCCAAGAAATACACCTTCAATTATAGTATCGGAGAAATGAACCTCCCAACTGTCTTTTGAATCAACATCTCCAAGCGATGCGGCGATCCCCCCTTCAGCCATTACCGTATGCGCTTTGCCGAGCAGGGATTTCGACACGACAACAACAGAAGCACCGTTTGCGCCTGCCTCAATCGCAGCTCTCAGCCCCGCACCCCCAGATCCTATAATAAGGATGTCAGAATCCAATTCTTTATACTCGTTCATAGCATCACGATTTGTTTATCCAAACTCATACAGTCGTTGTAATGGTTGAAGTAATCATTGTGGCCATTAATTGATTGGTGTGCGGTTATTAATGAATTTATAATGATACTGTTTATAAATTTTAATATACAACTCAATTTATATATTTGTTTTGTACTTGCCCACAATTTTATAAACAAAACGTTAGTGGCTTCACACCCTATTCTTTTTGTTCATCGCTTCTTCTATTTTTTTTATTATGCTTGCTGCCTTTTTTATTATCTCCTTGTCGCTCTCTACTTCCTTTGGCCATTCTCTTCCCAATTCCTCTTTGAATTTTCTTGTAGCATCAATACCTATCTTGCTTCCGAGCGGCGGGTTCGGGACAGTATGGTCAAGAGTATCATTGAATGCATTCGGCACAACTAACACGTCCCTGCCGGGATCAACTGTCGTAGCCATTGCATACAGGACATTGTTCATATCTTGGATTTCAACATCCTTATCGACTATGATAACAAACTTAAGGAAACTTAGCTGTCCCGTTCCCCATATCGCCATCATCACCCTTTTTGCCTGTGCCGCATAACGCTTGTTTATCGAAAATATCCCTATACTGTTAAACAATCCGAATTCAGGCAGATTCATGTCAACTATATCAGGAACAGCCATTTTTACAAATGGAAGGAATATTCTTTCAACCGCCTTGCCGATCCACGCGTCTTCAAGCGGCGGTTTCCCCACCGAAGTGGCATGAAATATCGGAGAATCCCTGCTGTAAAACTTTTCAAGTTTAAATACGGGATATTTTTCTTGCGGCGTGTAATAACCGAGATGGTCACCAAAAGGACCCTCAGTTCTCATGTCGTTTAGATCGACATACCCTTCCATTACGGATTCCGCATAAGAGGGTACAAAAATTCCGTTTTTCAGTTTGTGCACGCATACTCCGTCATTTCTCAATATGCCGGCAAAAAGATATTTGTCAATGCTGTGGGGTACGGGCGAAGCGCCTACAAATGTGGTAATCGGATCTATACCGTTCACTATTGCTACAGGAACCTTGTTTATTCCCATCTCTTTGTATTTGGCCGCAGTCATGGCCCCTCTTTTAAATGCCTGCCAATGAATTATTGCCTCTTTTTTGTTAAGTAACTGAACCCGGTATATCCCAAAATTATTTATTCTGGTAAGTGGATCTTTTGTCATCACAAGCGATAACGTGAAATACCTTCCAGCGTCTAAAGGCCATGTTTTCAATGCAGGAATTTTATCAAGGTTTGCATCGCGTTCCTTAAATTCAGGTTTTTTTATTTTTGGGGCATATGCGCCTAATTTCATGATGCCAGGCAGGGATTTTACTTTTTCCAGCATTGTCGCAGGAGCCACATTCATATTGTTTATTAATTCCTCCCCAAAGCTTTCGAGTCTTTTTGTCCCAAAAATTTCGTAAATTCCCTCCATCGAATAATAAACATTCGTGATTACATTCCAATCTTTAAATCCTTTAACATTCTTAAAAAGCAGAGGATACGATTTCATATACGCCGCGCTCCTGTTTATCTCGGCGATTTCAAGGTTTGCATCTACCGAATCATCTACCTCTATAATTTTTCCCTTGCTTTTCATGAATTTTATATAATCCCTCAAATCCTTGAATGCCATAAAATCCCTTTTATTTATTTTTCTACTCCCAATACCTCCTTTATCTCTTTTGAGAATCTTCTGATTTTCCTTTTTACGCTTTTTATGAAAAGCATCTGTTTCTGCGCCGATGCTGTCTTTGCGGCGGCTTCCATGACAGAACTGTTTTCATCTGAAAGCATCTCTTGCACGTCAGCGTGTATGTTTGATGCGACTGCTTTCCTGAAATCCGGATTGTCGCTGTTAGATAATCTTCTCAACTCTTTCTTATCACTCGTTTTGGAAATCCTTTCCAATTCTTCTCTGTATTCTTTCATACTCTTTTCTTTCATAATCTTCTCACCTTCGTATTTAAAACCTTAATTCTTACGTACTTTTAGTGATTATGTAATTAAGGTTCAACAAATTTAATACCTTTGCCACATATTAAAAAATACCCAAGAGAGACTTATAACGAAATAATATTTAATCTCATAAAAATGTAGAAAAAACAAAAGAATTAGATAAATTTATTCAGAAAGTCCAGAAAAAAAGATAAAAGGATTACTGGGGAAAGAGGACTACACCTCGTGGGAGAATGCCTAAAGAAGTGTGTGTGATAATAGTGAGGATGCAGTTCAATACTGAAGATTTAAAGATAAGACCTGCCCTAGTGTTGTTTGAAGAGTTGGGCAATGTAGTCGCAGCAGGTATAACGACAAATATGCAGATGAAAGGAATACGCATATTGGTAGATGAAGGTGCTGCTCAAGAAAGCATATAAAATTAAATTATATATTTACAATTACAAATGAAGCCATTATAAAAACAGTATTTTATCTCAGTGCAAATAAAAAGAAGCCTGTTTTTAAGAACTTACAAAGAGACTTGAACACCTAAAAGTATAATGGGTGCTTAAATGATCCTGAATTACGGTTTTAACATATAAAAGCTGCAGTCTAGATTGCAAGCGAAACAATAATTGCCGCTAAGTACACAACTCCGAAGATGGTCGCGATTTTGGCTGTTTCTTGCACAATGTCTTTCAGTGTGCTGGCACTTTTAATTGTATTTTTTGCTATTCTGTATATAAATGGAATCATGATAATCGCTATCAGTGTGGTGGCTGGCGCAGCACCTAACAAGATTGACAGAAATAGGACCGCATAAGGTACCAACAATGTCAACACCAAGTAAATTTTTGTGGCGTTGTTGAATCCTACCTTTAATGGAAGGGTAGTTATCCTTGAATTTAAGTCTGTTTTATAATCCCTAAGGTTATTTGCAAATAATATCGCCGTAGAAAGCGAAACAATCGGTATGCCCACAAGAAATTCTTTTTGGGTAAAGACTCCGGTTGCAACATAGCTTCCTGCAATTACGATAAAAAGATTTGTTATGAAAACATCAATCTCCCCAAGCGCCTTGTACTTCAATGAAAACGGAGGACCCACGTATCCATATATCATAAGGATAGCTAATATGCCTATCGGGATAACCAGAAGCCTTCCGGAGAATGCTACCACTAACCCGAAAGTTATCCCTACAACGCAGAGAATAATTCCGTATATCAAAGTCTGCCTTGGCGTGAGTATATTGCTTATTATTGGATGAGGATGGTCGTGCTGAAATTTTCTCTTCTTTTTGTCGACGCCATTCTTAAAATCAAGGTAATCATTTATTATGTTTGTAAATGCGAATAGGAAAACCAATCCAATCGCAGCCAACACTACTGGTATTATATCTATTTTTCCGATAAGCCAAAATCCTGAAACCGCCCCTATTGTAATCTGAATTATCGCTAATGGAAATACCCACGGCCTTGTCGCGAAAAACAAGTTCTTTAACGTATTCTCTTTTTTCCGCATAATTTTGTTATTGCTTTCCATAGATATCTCCAGTTTATCAAAAGTAATCTTTATATTATTTTAATTATTCTATCCAAAGTTTCTTTATTGTTTTTATATTATTGTTGTAATGGTTGAAGTAACCGTTGAAATTGTAGTTGATGGACTAATGGGTGCTCATCCTAATAAATATAACAGTATGTGATTCAATCAAAATACGAAATAGAAAAAATAGTATAAGCAACCTTTTTATTTAACGAGGCGTTGTATTATCTTTAAGCCCACTATAATATATAAAAAGGTCTATTTTATATATCCTGAATAGATATATTTATATATTTAATTAGTATATAAATATCTATGAGACAAATACAGGCACAGACAATGCATTCACCGACGTTGGACACTGTGTTAATGGTAGAACATACATTGCAGGATGCCAAGGGGGTAATTAAAATAGCTGTACTTAAGCGTAGGTTGCCACGCAAGGTGATGCACCAGACATTGATGAGAATACTTGATTACCTTCAGGAGAGCGGTAAGATACTAATCACAACGAAGGGAGTTGTTTGGACGTACACGCCTAGGGATATGATGGAAAGACTGAAAAAGAGAGGTCTGGAGCTATGAACCCTTCAAAGGTAATAAGGGTAATTCTTCAGGATCAGGCTAGAGAGGTGTATAAAGCTTTATCCAGAATTGTTAAAGGACAGAAGAAGAAAGGTAAGATAAACTCCGAAAAAATGCAACTTCTCAAATCTATAGATAAGAAAGTCGCATTATTGAAATACAATCCTGCATATGGGCAGAACATATCCAAGGATCTCATCCCCAAAATATTAGATGTGGGTAACCTTTTCAGAGTCGAGTTAACACATTATTGGAGAATGCTTTATACAATTCGAACAAATGAGGTAGAGATAGTAAGCTTTGTGCTTTACATTATAGACCATCCTGCTTATGACAAGCTCTTTGGGTATAAAGGCAGGTAAATATATGCAAATGTAAGCGATTGCATAATAATACTTATAGAATAAGACTGCATGAAAAGCTGCAGCGATACCAAGCCTATTACCCGAATTTCCATTTTGACTGAAAATATCGACGGTAAATTTGTAGTGCCCAACAGGTTTAATATCTGGGAAAATTTTCCAAACTTCGTTTGGAGCTGTCTAATCCTTCAGTAATAACTGTTTTTTTTGAAACTATTTACTCCTATTTTTTCCCCCTTTTTTATAATCTCTTTTTCTTTTGCCTGAATATTTTTTTCTATCCCTCCATATATTGGGTTTTGTTTGATTCCTTTCGTCATTTTGTTCTCTATAAGTCCTTTCACCATAATTTTTTTGATCCGTATTCCTTCCTGTTTGGTATCCTCCTCCGCGTTTTGCATTATAACCTGCGGATTTTGTTTGATTCCTTTCGTCATTTCGATTTCTGTTATAGTTTTTATTGTTGAATTTTCTTGAACCGTAATCCTTTCTTGTGTATTCCTCTTCGTTCTTTGATCCTGTCTGGCTTCTGTAAGTCCTTTCGCCATAATTTCTTTGACCTTGTTCCCTTCCTGTTTGGTACCCCTCTCCGCGTTTTGCATTATAATCCGCAGATTTTGTTTGATTCCTTTCGTCATTTCGATTTCTGTTATAGTTTTTATTGTTGAATTTTCTTGAACCGTAATCCTTTCCTGTGTATTCCTCTTCGTTCTTTGATCCTGTCTGGCTTCTGTAAGGTCTCTCACTGTAATCTCTTTGGCCATGTTCCCTTCTTGTTTGATATCCTTCATTATGCCTTGTATCCTGTTCTGCGTGTTTTGATTGATCCCTTTCGCCATTTTGGTTTCTGTTATATCCCCTATTATCAAATTGTCTTTGATCCTGATTTCTTCTTGTTTGATATCTTTCATCACGCCCCTTTTCTTCCATACCTGGTTTTTTCGGCTTTGTTTTCGTTTCACTTATCTTTTTCATGCTTTTATCAAGATCCGCTTTAAGCTGATCGGCAATGAATCTTTTGGAGAAGTAATCCCCCTTAAGGGCTATGGCGAGCTTCGCTGCGTATGCTCTCGCCACTTTTCCTTTCAGCTGCTTCGGTGCGTTCGTCACTGCGGGCAGTTTGAACAGGATGCCGTACTTCGGAGGCCTGCTGCCGTACTTGATGTGCTTGAACAGCGCCTTCTCCGCTCCGAGAAGCTGGAGCGTGCTTGCCGGGAATGTCGCCAGCCTTTCCAGCGTCCCTGCCTTGCTGAGCATTTCCGCCGCCATCTTTTCGTCAGTAAGATAACTAAGGTTCGGCATCAGCCTGTTTGATGCGCCTTTTATGTAACTTTCAAGCATTTCGATTAACTTTTGCGTAGATAGGCTGTACTCCGCAAAGGATTTTACCACGTCTATCTCCTCTCCGCTTTCGATCTTTCTGCCTACATTGTTGGAAAGGCTTTCAAATACCCTTTTCCCCTTGTCAGCATTTCCAGTTATTCTGGTTATTGCTTCAGCGTCTATTTTTCCGCTTGAAATCTCGATTATAAGATTTGCCAGGATTGTCGGGCTCCCTATTTTGACGTCAGGAATATATATCCCGCTCCATTCCTCCATTCTCTCGTTTATCAGGTTGTACGCTTTAGTCAATTCAAGATAAGCGTTTATTGCCTGCATAAGCGTATACTCTTCGCTTGAATACGCTTCTTTTATGCCCATTTTTGCTTTTTCTATCAATCTTTTTCTAAGATCTTCATTTTCCATGTCATCAGTATTATATAAAAGTAAGGATTTATAAATTATCTTTACATAAATAGATAATGCAATTGTATTTTGCAATGAAATTTAAATATTTTGTATAATCGATATTTTATATGGGTGATATAGATGGTATCAATAAATAAGGAGAGCAAGTCGCGCATAGAGGAGATATTCGCAAAGGAGTTGGAAAAGGACGTAAATCTGATGTTTTTCACAGATGTCCAGAGCAAGTGCGAGCTATGCAATGAAATGAAGCAGCTTCTCGAAGAGTTATCCGCCCTTACCAAGAAGATAAAGCTTACAGTATATGAAATCGGGAAAAACAAGAAAGAGGCAAAATTTTTGGGAATTGAGAAAGCGCCGGCACTTGTGATTGGAGGCGAAAAACTGTATAATTTATATTATTACGGTCTGCCTTCAGGCTATGAATTTCCGGCATTGGTAGACGATATAATAGACGCTTCGCACGGGAATACAAACCTGTCGGAAACCACAAAAAACAAGCTGAAGGACATCAAAAGGATTACGGACATAAAGGTTTTTGTCACCCCGACATGTCCATACTGTTCAAAAGCGGTCAGGATGGCGCATCAGTTTTCCATTGAAAATTTGAATATAAAGGGGATTATGATAGAATCCAATGAATTTCCCGAGCTTGCGAATAGATACGGCGTGATGGCTGTGCCAAAAATCGTGATAAATGATAAGATAAGCTTTGAGGGCTCGATACCGGAAAAGGATTTTTTGGAGCAAGTGTTCAAAGCAATATGACCTTTTGATATTATATGTGGTTTTTTGGAGAAAAGAATTGTCGCAAAAAAAAGAAAAATAACTCTAAGCAAAAAGATCTTGATCTTACTGCTAGTGATATTCGAAATAATTATTCTAGCGTTTAGCTACCTTGCCACGTTTCTCGGAATTGCCTTGCAATGGATAGTCGCGATTCTGTCCCTTTTTGCAGTCGGAATAACGATTAGGAAATTAGCGGACTTGAACGGATGGAGCGCGCTTATGCTTATAGGCAGCAAGAAGGGTTTGAACATAATAGATAGGACGGCAAAGAAACACGACTTATTCTGGAACGAGATGGCGATGTGGGGGGTAACTTTAGGTTTCGGGCTTCTTGCATACCCTCTGCTTAAGGGCAGAATTAACAAAAAGACATACGCATTGGGAATTGTATCATTGATATTGATACAGTTCTTGGTGCTGCCTAATCTCGGGGTAACAAGTTCTCTTATAAACATACCCGAAGTGCCGTCATTGCAAAACATACTTCATAGCCCCCAGGTGTCCGTTATAGGGACAAATTATCTGTCTCTCTTGATTACCTCGCCCTTGTTCCTTATAGAAAGCGTTATCAGTGCGGTAACCGGATTCTTGGGTTATGTGTTCTTTGCGCTTCTTTTCAATGCCGGATTGATAATATTAGGAGTGGCAAAATTCCTTGCAAGCGTTACTGCGGGAGCTCCGCAATCCTCTTTGCTCACAAGCCAGATACCTGGCGCGCTTCCGATAATTCCCGGAGTCGACATCCCGTTGATAGGAGTGGTGGCGCTCATAATCCTGCTCGTAGTCCACGAATTCTCGCACGGAGTCCTTGCAAGAAAGGCGAAAGTTAAGCTCAAGTCTACCGGCTTATTGGTTCTTGGCATCATTCCGATGGGCGCATTTGTGGAGCCCGACGAAAAGCAGATAAAGAAACTCAACAGCGTCAAGCAGACAAAGATATTCTCCGCAGGGGTTTCCGCAAATTTTATCGCAATGCTGTTTTTCTTTGTTTTGATGTATTTATTCCTGTTTTTGATTCCAGGAATAGAGAATACTGGAATCTATATCTCAAATGTGACTGTCGGTTATCCCGCATACGGAGTATTAAAACCCGGAATGCAGGTAATTTATTGGAACGGGCAGGCGATAAATAATATCGGCAATCTTTTAAATGCGTCAAAGAATGATACTCCCGGCTCTATTGTTACAGTAGAAACAAATACAGGAACATACAAATTTACGGCAAAGGCATCCAATTCAACAACGCGCGGATTGATAGGGGTAATTTTATATCAGAACACATCCATAAAGGACACTTTTTATGCGCAGTTCATATACCTTTTGTATACCCTATTTGCTCTTTCTTTCATGCTCAATTTCCTTGTAGGCGCTATAAACCTGCTTCCGTTGCCGGGTTTTGACGGATGGGGCATATGCAATGTGAACATAAAAAACAAAAAGTTTGTGAAGTTTTTAGGAGGCCTTGTAATATTCTCTCTTTTAATAAACGTGCTGCCCTGGTTTTTTATACTATAAGGCAATAAACAAGTTTTTTCTTTAAAGGATTTAGAAAAAATAAATACTATTAAATATCTGGGGCGTTTTTAACAAATTGGTAATTTAATGAGCGTAATAACTTTGTTACATGCAAAAGAAAGAGAGGAAAAAGTCAAATCAATACTGGAAAGGTATCACAATAACGAGTTGGGTATAGACGATACAGTGACAAGGCTGAATCCATATAAATTTCTTCCCGAGTTTTCGATTACAAAACTTGACCGCGAGATGATAGAATTTAGCAGGAGCGTACTGGGGAAACTCGGAAAGGGCTGCAAAGACTCCACGCAGAATGTGGATTTAAATGAGGTCAAAAACACCGTAAATTTCCTGCTTTCATGGAATTCAAAAAATGTTGTAAAAGCTATTGAAGGCGATCTTGTCGACTTCAGCAATTCTTTGTTAAAAGGAATAGAAGAAATGTCTGATGTTTACGTGAATTCATACGATGGCAAATTCTTTAATTATATCACGCAGGAAAACGTATCAAAAGCCCAAAGATTCATTGCCATCATCAATACCATGCCCGCAGAGGTGAAAAATACTGTGGCGCCAGAATTTAACAGGGTATGCAAATCAATTACACGCAGCGGAAATGGGACTTATGAATTGTTCCTTTTATCCGATTTATTTGATCAAGGCCCAACACTCAAAAATAGGGATAAAATATTAAAAGAAACAAAAAAATTTATGAGGAAATAAACAGGGTATTGGTCAATAACTATTTGTAATTATCTGCACCTTAGTGGCACTTCGGCGAAAAATGCAAAGCCATAACCTTATAGATATAATTCGCCGACTATACCCTTCTGCCTCTCTTTCCTCCTGCCCTTCTTGTAGTGTCTGTCGGTATAGGAGTTACGTCTTCTATCCTATTAATCCTAAGGCCGCTTCTAGCCAGAACTCTCACTACTGCCTGTGCGCCAGAACCGGGTGTCTTAGAACCCGATCCTCCAGGTGCCCTTATCTCAATTCTGACATTTGTAATTCCTTTCTCCTTTGCCTCTGCAGCTATCTTGTACGCAGCCTGCATCGCAGCATAAGCACTTCCCTCCTGCGAATCTGCGCTGACCATCATGCCCCCGCTGCTTACGGCTATTGTTTCAGAGCCTGTAATATCGGTTAAAGTTATAATAGTATCATTCTTTGATGAATACACATGCGCAATAGCCCACACATCTGTTTTAGGCTTTGTCTTTGACTCTTCCATGGCTTTTGCTTCATATGAAACATTTTCCTTCTTTTTTGTTGGTGCAGTTGTTTTTGCTGCTACCGGTTTTTTCTCTCCTGCCATTTATAACACTTTAATTATTTTGTTCTGTTTCGCCATTATCTCCTTTCTTTTCAGCATCTTCACGGGCAACAACTGCAGTTTCAACCTTTGCCGCAGTATCTTCCACCTTAACCGCTATATTTATAGGTTTGTAGTATGATAACTGCCTTTCCTCATCCACACTGACCGTGTATCCCGGTTTATTAACTCTTTTTCCATTTATCGCGATAAATCCATGGGTTATAATCTGCCTTGCCTGTTTAATAGTTCTCGCCATCCCATTTTTGAATACTATTGACTGCAATCTTCTATCTAAAATATTCTTTTCCTTTAAATCGAGTATATTGTCAATTGTCGGATTTGTGCCAATGATTCCAGATTTTGAAAGACTTGATATTATATCATCTTCCATCTGCCTGTTTTGTACGCCTCCTGAAAGAAGGAGCCTGACATTTCTCCTTATCCTGCTTATATTTGTTTGAACAGACCATAACTCTTTCATGTTCTTTAATCCGTACTCATTTATAAGTCCGTTATCGGAATGTATTCTATCCAAGTTCCAGATATCCTTTGGCTTGTCATATTTCCTTCTGTTTCTTTTCGGTGCTCCCAATTAATCACTTATTTGTCATTTTTTTGCCGGTTTTCCCTTCCCTTCTGCAGGCGGAGCAGATTGTTTCTCCATAGCCTTCTTTGTTACTCCTACAGTTATGCCTGTTCTTCCTGTAGATCTTGTATGTTGCCCTCTTACCTTTTGGCCATATTGGTGTCTATAACCCCTCCATGTCCTTAGGTTTATATCCCTTGTTATGTACTGCCTCGTAGAAAATACCAAATCATTCCCAATATTGTGTATATTTTTTCCAGTATCAAAATCCTTTTGCATATTTAACATGAATGTGGGTATGCCGCAACTCTCGGGATTTTTAATCAATTCTTCAATATCATTTATCTGTTTGTCGTCTAAGGAACCGATATTAATATCCCTTTTTATATTAAGTTTGTCTTCTATCGCATAAGAAAATGCATTTGCCATACTGATATTTATCCCCTTTACTTCTACAAGTGCCCTTCCGATAGGCAAAGCACCGTTTATGTCTTTTCCGGCAATCCTAACAATGGATTGCACTGCTTTTTCCTCTTTTTTGAATTGTTTTTCTTTTCCGGCTACCATAAAATAGAACCCATGTTATTTATAAATGTTTGACTCAAACAATCAGCTAATACGCTTATAATTTATATTTTAATAAAACAGTTAATTATTATGCGGAAAATATTTATATATCTATCCTTTTTTGTTTTATTGCGCAATAAATGATATTTTTTGTTGTTAAGTCGCACCCGTTCAGTTATAATATGTTGATAATATAAGACCTTACATTTATAAACCTTTCATATATCCATGTCATAGCGCCGTCAAGCGATTGTTATTTTGTTAAGAACACTCAAGCAAGGTCGGTTATTTATATCTCCTAAAGCTAAATGTATATGTGATAATTATGCCTATTTGTGTCTCTGCCGGTAAAACAAATAACAATACAAAATCTAAAGTGTTTTTATACTTGTATCCCCAGCAGGATATATTAGACCTTGAAGTAGAAAAAGGAAGTTATCGTATTAGAGAATACCCCAAAAAAACCGAATTAGAATCAAAATACAAAACCGCAAGAACTGACAAACAAAGATTGGAAATAAAAAACAAAATCCTGCGCATTAGATTAGTCGAATCCAAAAAATGGTATAAGTTGACTCTTAATGCCTGTATAGACAAGAGGTATAGGCAACAGGGATATAATGTGTTCTTTGCGCTTCTTGACGGAACTAGAATTTCAGACGTGGTAGATATCAAGCAAAATGATAAAATAATTTATGTGGGCATGGACGCAAAAACCCACCGCACTCAAAGACAGGATGGAAGTTATTTGTATCCAGACAATGACAGGATACTTGTCCAATTAGGTAACGTATGGAAGCTTACCGTAAGTGGATTCCATATGTGGGATTGCGTCGAAAAGGTTGCAAAAGCCGCGCACGATAAAGGCATCGATACTCTTGTTGATGAAGATCTTACTGAATTTCTTGTACATAATATAAACAATCCAAATTTTGTTTTAAACAAATATCAGATGGCAGATTTGTCAAAACTAAATGAGTCTGAGAAACGGGCTTTCCTGAAGGCACGCGAAGGAAAACCATGGCTTTTAAGGGACATCATCAGGGAATGAAAATAGTATATTATAACCTAAAAAATTTTTAGTGCTTGTGAAACTGAAGGTTTATAATTTTTTAGGTATCTAAGAAATACACTTAAAATGATAATATGAAATTTTTTGACAAACTCCTCAATCCCAACGAAAAAAGTGTCATGGCAGATTATAACAATATACTAAAATTTGCTGAAATGGCTAGCGACCAGTTCATACTGATAATAGATGAAAAAACAAATCTGAATAGAATAAAAGATATTGAGAAAGAATGCGATGAAGCCGTTTTTGATTTAAAAAACGATCTCATGAGCGGGGGGATTGCTCCGAATGTGCTGGTTAATATGCTGGGGCTAGCGGATACAGAAGATGACATTATAGATTTCATGTATATTCTTTCAAAGGAGTTTATCAGGTACAAAATAAAAGATCCGACAATTGAAAAAATTATCAAGGACAATATGCGAAAATTTAATTTATTATTCAGAAATGCGATTTCTGCACTGGAAAAAATGCAGAGTTCTGGTGTGCTTGAAGATATAAAAAAATTCAGAATCGAGATTGAAAATTATGAACGATTGGGAGACGATATAAAAGACAAATTGATAGATTTAGAATACAATAATGAAAGTCTTAATTTCAAGGATTTTCATTTTATAAATGAAGTTGCCCATAAAATGGATGACGCGCTAGATTCATGCGAAGATTCTTCCGATGAATTTTTGGCTATAATGAGTTCAATAACAACATGACTGCGGCGAAAATATGATAGACTTAACTCCCCTCATTTTCGCACTTGCGTTTATTTTAATCGCCCTTGTGTCAGGAAATAATCTTTCATCCTGTTCTGGATCTATAATCGGAGGAAGGATAATGAATAAGAGAAATGGGATATTACTGACAATGGCAGGGTATATTCTCGGGTTTTTGATTGAAGGAAGCTTTCTCAAAACAACATTCGCAATACTTTTACCCGTTCCGTCGGCAACCATGGTCCTGCTGGTGCTTTCCATAATGATAGCAGTTTTTATAATTGCACAATATTCAAAACTGCCTTTATCCCTATCCGTAAGTTTAACCAGTGCTTTGTTTGGCGTAAGCTTGGCGTTAAATCTTATAACTAATTGGGGTTTCATGGCGGGTATAGTCCTGTTCTGGATCCTTGCCATAGTTTTGTCAATAACGATTGTTCCTTTTATTGTCGGGTTTATACATAAGACCATACAAAAAAGAAACATATGGTCATCATTGAAAAATATAAGGCTTCTTTTGATAACGCTTTCATTTTTTGCGTCATTTACGTTAGGTGCCAACACGATAGGATTGATATATTCGACAATGCCGTCTAATTTATTATCGTTGGCGGTAGTTATAACGGCAATAATAGCAGGGAGTGTAATATTTAGCGCTGGACAGCTAAACAAAATAGGCAATGAAATTATCTCATTAAGATACGTGAATGCAATTTCTGCCCAAACGGTTTCTGTGGGATTGGTTGAAATTGCAACATTACTGGGTATGCCTTTATCGAATACCCAAACATTTGCAATGAGTGTTTACGGCGCAGGCGCGGGTTATAAAACAAAATTGATAAAGACAAAAATAATAAAACAAATTTTATACTCGTGGGTGGCGCTGTCTTTGGTATGTTTTATCGTTGCTTACGGAGTTTCATTTTTGATTTTGTAAGATTTAACTGATATTTTTTTTAGACTTCCAACCATTTCTAATATATAATTTTCGTTTAGATATTTACTTAAATAAACGCGACTGTAGTCTAGCCTGGTAGGACGTTGCCTTGCCAAGGCAGCGACCCGGGTTCAAATCCCGGCAGTCGCATAGTCTAAATTTGGTTAACATGAAAACACTAATACTCTCAGATATCCATTACCCAATATCTAAAATAAGTACAATCGAAGAAATACTCAACCAGCAGAAACCCGATAATGTGATTCTTTTAGGAGATATCATAGAACCTTTCAATGGCATGAAAAGTATATTGGATCTGCATAAAGAATTCATACAGCTTTTCAGCAAAATTTTTCCGATGAATAAAACTGTCTATATTTTAGGGGATAACGATTATGAAAAGGATAAAGGTATCGAGGAATACCTTAACAAACTGGAAAAAGTAAATGACGATTTATTCATTTTCAAATCCGGGAATATGATGTTTTACCACGGAAATATAGAAAACAATAACAAATTAATGGAATCTTTTGGATTGCATATCGGAAGGGTATTAGATAGGATTAATGAAAACGTATTTCCGTTATTGTTGTCAGTTGTGATAAATGTTAAGCTTGTATCTCCGAAATACTACAAATTTATAGGGCATATTCATTTATTAAAAAAGTTGCGGATCAGCAAGACCACATTCTGTGGTACACTCAATCCAGGTAGAATAATATACTCCAAGGAAAAAAGTCTTGGCTACATTATAATAAATCATTACAAACCATTTACGGTGGAAAATTTTGACGATATAAAATTAATACATATTCTTGACGGATAATTTTCTATTTTATGCTATCTGTTTTATCCCTTGCGGGATGCAATCACTTTTTTCCGATTCATTTTGCGCATTATTTTATGCATTACACATATGTCTATCCCATTATCCTGCCTTATCTTAGCGATTATTTTCTCCTCCTCATACCTCATTTTTTTCTTTATTTGTTGTTGATTTTCCATACCTATATTATCGAGCAAAAAGTATTAAGATATTACGCAATATATGATAAATAGATTATAGCCCCACCCAGATTCGAACTGGAGTTTCCAGGTTCAGAGCCTGACGTCCTTTTATGGTTGCCAAAACGGGCAATGACCACTAGACGATGGGGCTATACTATTAAATAGATTATCAGAAATATATTTAATATCTTTTTATAATTTACAGGAAAATGATTATCATGTATGCACGGGCGAACATCAGTACCAAAAAGGAAATAAGGGATATTATAATTGCGGATGCAGTGCTCATTATCGCATTTTCCTTTGTGCTTATGGGAGGAGTATCAAATTTTTCCGCACAGGTGGGAAATGTATCAAAAGAATTAGGGCTCAAAGGGGTTAATTCCCCATTCACGTTAATTATATACCTTATTCCATTAGTCGCAGTTGGCGTTACGCTGAGTTTTGTACTGCACGAGCTAATGCACAAATTTGTGGCGCAGCACTATGGAGCGATAGCAGGATTCCAGATGTCTACCACTGGGTTATTGATAACTTTCCTCACAGGATTTTTTGGATTCCTTTTTGGGATACCTGGTGCCACCGTCATTTATACAAGCAATTTTACCAAAAAAGAGAACGGCATAGTGTCCATTGCAGGGCCATTGACTAATTTTGCAGTATTCGGAGTTTTTCTTTCCGTGTACCTGATATTCGGGAACAGCCTTGGAAGTTATATCAGTTATGGTATATCGTTGACTTTGTTCATAAGCATATTGCTTGCCTTCTTCAACATGCTTCCGATATTCCCGCTTGATGGGAGCAAGGTCTTAGCGTGGAATAAACCTATCTATATAACGACTATGGGAATAATATTCATATTAATGATGGTATTTACACCAATTCCATATTACATTATATTATTCATGCTTGTGATTGCGGTCATGTTTTCTCTATTCTACAGGAATGTGTTATAGATTGGTTGTCATGAAAATATTATTTGCTACTGGAAACAACGACAAAATGCGAGAATTTGAGCGCATTCTGAATAATATCAAAATAGAGCAGCTTCAATTGGATATACCCGAAATTCAATCCATTGAAGTTGAGGAAGTTGTAAAATTCAAGGCAGAATATGCTTACAAAGAGGTTGATTTGCCTGTAATTGTTGAAGATAGCGGATTGTATATAGAAGCATGGAACAGGCTTCCTGGTGCATTGATAAAATGGTTTGAATCAGCAGTCAAAAGCGAAGGAATCTGCCGCATGATGAAGAACGAAGCGAATAGGTCAGCTATCGCAAAATGTTGCATAGATTTTTATGATGGTCAGCACAACATATTTTTGGGTGCAGTCAATGGCAAAATAAGCGACAAACCCCTAGGTGAAAATGGATTTGGTTGGGACAACATTTTTGTTCCACAAAAATATCACAAAACATTTGCTGAAATGTCTTCCGAAGAAAAGGACGGAATATCACACAGGAAAATCGCATTAGGCAAACTCGCCGCTTTTCTGGCAAATAAGAACAACTCCCCCTAAACAGAATATATCCCGATCAGGATATATCCCCATTTTCTGCGGTATACATCTTCAAATTCTGGAATTTTCTAAGTATTTGGTTTGATCTTATTCCATACACTTCCTTGATTCCGTTTCTGTATGCAAGCTCTATCAATCTCTGGGTTATTATGCCGTCGAACACTATCGCGTATACTCCTTCAATATCTTGAATAGATTGTATAAGCTCCCTTATTGGCACTTCCTTTATCAAGGTTTCATCTTTTCTATACAATCTGCCCCTTAATGTATTTTGTAGTTCACTTAAGGCATTTATACACGCACTATTTGGGAATGCTGCCGTATCATCTATTTTGTTGGTTTTTGAATCTTCACCGTATATGCTTTTGATGTCTTCAGTAGTAACCTCTTCAAATCCTTCATCGTCATTTCTTTTCTTTTCAACACTGCTTTTTTCATAATTCTCTCTTATTTTAGAAGGGCTCAATATCTCATTTTTCTCTCTTTCTGCGGCAATGGTGGGTTTGGATTCGGCCGTGTTTAATACATTAACCTTATTTCCGCCAATTTCGACTTTTTTATCATTTGTTTCCCTTTGTAGTTGTTGCCTGTCTCTGTTATTTCTCTGTTCCTTGAATCTGTTGTTGTAATTGGTGTGCTGCAAATACTGCTCTATAGGTATCTTATTCCTCAACGCCTTTATCAACTCTTTCCTTGTCAATTCCTCCACTTCTTTTCCGTCTGGTGCCTTTATTATGAAATCGATATCTGCCGATTCAACAATGCCCTTAATTATTATATCTCCTCCTCTATCCCCGTCTACAAATAATGTCGTGTCTTTTTTAGTGCACAAGTCGATTATAGTTTTAGGTATGTTCCCGACTGCCCCTCCTACCGCTATGCAGTTTTCAATGTCGTTTCTCAAAAGGTT
This sequence comes from Microcaldota archaeon, assembly GCA_021845575.1. Classification (GTDB taxonomy): domain Archaea; phylum Micrarchaeota; class Micrarchaeia; order Micrarchaeales; family Micrarchaeaceae; genus JAJZVQ01. Next base: position 92,557 of record JAJZVQ010000001.1, read on the forward strand.
TATTACGTCCGCCCTTCCCTCAACAATTATCAGTTCATCCGCTTTGTCTATATCAGGACCTGCAGGAAGCGCTTCAGGGCCATATGTTGATATAATGCTGGCTTTAACATCAGTCTCGACAAGTTCGCTTATCTCCTTGCTGTCGGGTATTTCAGTGGCAAGCATGTTTTTTACCAAATCCTTTGCCCTTGTTATTATTTTTCTTCTTTTTTCGTTTCTTGTGTCCTCAATCTTTTCTACTTTGAATAATGTCTCGAATGGTCCGACTCTATCCACTGATTCTATCGCCGCTGCTAGTATACATGTCTCGACCCTTCCCAGCGATGAAGGAAGATGCAGTTTTCCTAATGTCTTATTGCTGTTTGATGACGCTTCAATCTCAATTCTGCCTATTTTTCCGTTCTTTTGAAGTTCCCTCAAATCTAAACCGCTTCCTAATAACCCCTCAGTCTGGCCAAATACCGCCCCTATTATATCCGGTTTTTCTACGGAACCATGTATCTCAAATTTTGCTTCTACCATGTATTTTATTATATCGATATATGTTTTTGCCATTTCCATCACTTTTCAGAAATAGCCAAGATTAGTGTGTATAATGTATCATTGACATTCGATTGTATCATTGAAGTTCGATTAAATAATATCGCAAAATGTTATTAAATAAATGTAAAATATTATCCATAATACCACTAATATTGGCTTTTATCTGAAATAATATCTTACTTAAAATATAAAAAAGTATTGTATTTAAACTGCCAAAATAAAAATTCCATTAAATCGGATTTCGTTCAAAAAATACCTATTATCGCTTCTATCTTCCTCGAGATTGCCAGCGCGTTGTTTTTGGTTATTGTATAGCTCCTTTTAGTTTTTTTCATCTCTTCCAATTTTATAAAGAACCATCCCTTTCCATTCATTCTCCACGCTATCATTGTTTCCATCCCGGTATTTTCCTGCCATTTTTTGAGCATTTCCAGTTTTTCTATTTCAATTGACACATTCGATTTTTCCCATGCCTTGCATTCAAAAGCCACACCTTTCCCATTTCTTATCCCTACTATATCCGGCGAAGTTGAACTTACTCCGCTTCCAGCCGCTCTGATTACTGAAAAATTATTGCTTTCAAGTATGCCCAATAATTCCCTTTCGCTTCTGGCGCCTTTAGAATACCTTTTCATACAAATCAACAGCAATATTTTAGTATTATTATAACACCCTACTTATATAAAATGGGTTTTATTTTTTTGTATGAAGCAGTATCCAGAGTATAACAGGACAATATATAACGACAATTGACAAATCTATGCATCGCCTTCATCCTACGATTGAAATCATGACTTTCTGCCATATATTTTTGTAAGGAGGAAATAGCTGCTTTTATTTAGTTTTTGCAATGAAAAAACACTATTTTTCTCGTGATAATAACTATTTTTCTGGTTATCCTTCAGAAATATAGAAAGATATTTATATGTTTTTGTCTCACAAAGATGTAGTTCGTTAAAGGTGATAATGATGCCAAAATACGAAGAACTTGAGTTAGCAAAGGATAGCAAGAAAGAACCGGCGCCTTCAGATGAAGACGACGAAGACGACGAAGACGATGAAGACTACTACGACGACGAAGACGATGACGACGAAGGAGACAGTTATTAGTAGTTGAGAAAGCGTCTTGCAAATTTGTTTTTTTATTATTTTATAATATACGCATAATTAATAATATTATATTGATAGTATTAATTACTGATAATATTAAATACTTTTTTTGCTATTTATTATCTGTTTAAAAATATCGTTCTGGTTTAGTGATTGAAATGCCGCATGGAATTGAGCTTACGGTTGCAGGTGCATTAGTGACAGATGACGGAAGAGCGATAGCCAGAATAGATTCAAAGGCAAGAAAATTTCTAAATGTCACTCCCGGAGACATAATAGACATAAAAGGGAAAAGAAGGTCCACAGCGGCGATAGTCTGGCCTGCGCATACGCAGGATGAAGGATTGGATTTTATAAGAATAGATGGTTATATCAGGCAGAATATAGGCGCGGGCATAGGTGATAAGGTATTTGTAGGGAAGGCGGACGTTAAAATCGCAGAAAAAGTAATATTAGCCCCGCCAGTCAATCAGAGGGCTCCGCTCTCTCCAGATTTTTCAGAATACGCTAAAAACAAGCTTGAAGACAAACCGGTATCAAAGGGAGATGTCGTTCCGATACCGATGTTTGGTTACGTATTTAATTTTATTGTAGCCCAGACGGTTCCGCACGGAATCATCAAGGTTTCAAAGAGTACAGAAATAATAGTGAAGAATGAACCCATATCGGAATCGGTTGTAAGGATAGGGGACGTGCATTATGAAGATATAGGAGGATTGAAGAGTGAGATACAAAAAATCAGGGAAATGGTGGAATTGCCTATTAGGTATCCTGAACTTTTCGAAAGATTAGGCATCGATCCTCCAAAAGGAGTTCTCCTTTTCGGTTCCCCCGGAACCGGAAAAACCCTTCTTGCAAAAGCCGTGGCTAATGAGAGCGATGCAAATTTCATCGATATATCGGGGCCCGAACTTGTGAGTAAATTTGTCGGGGAAAGCGAAGAGAAACTTAGGGAAATATTCAACACAGCAAAGGAAAAAGCACCCACCATAATATTCATGGATGAAATAGACGCAATAGCCCCAAAAAGAGAGGAAGCAACAAATGAGGTCGAAAGAAGAATGGTATCTCAACTGCTTACCTTGATGGATGGTATGGCGACAAGGGGGCAGGTAATTATAATAGGTGCGACAAACAGGGAAAATTCCATAGATCCTGCATTGAGGAGGCCAGGAAGGTTTGATAGGGAGATAGAAATAGGAGTTCCAGACCGAAATGCAAGGAAGGAGATTTTGCAGATCCACACCAGGAATATGCCGCTTACCGAAGATGTTAATCTCGATAAACTGGCAGATCTTTCACATGGTTATACGGGCGCAGATCTTGCCGCATTGGCGAGAGAAGCGGCGATGTTCACCCTTAGGGGAATACTTCCCAAGATAATGGACAAAAATTCCATACCAAACGAGCTGCTTATCGAGTTGAAAGTCAGCATGAATGATTTTATGAGTGCCTTCAGCTCCATACAGCCAAGCGCATTGAGGGAAGTATTTGTGGAAAGACCAAACGTGCATTGGGACGATGTCGGCGGTTTGGGCGAAGTAAAAACACAGATCAAAGAGGCTGTCGAGCTTCCGATAAAGAATCCAGAGGTATTTGAAAGAATGGGGATAAGGCCTGTAAAGGGAATATTGCTCGTAGGGGCGCCCGGAACCGGAAAAACCCTTCTTGCAAAAGCCGTGGCTACCGAAAGAGAATCAAACTTCATATCCATAAAAGGTCCTGAATTGCTCAATAAATATGTGGGCGAAAGCGAAAAGGCATTAAGGGAGATATTCAGAAAGGCTAGAATGGCCTCTCCATGCATTATATTCATGGATGAAATAGACGCAATAGCTTCTTCGAGAGGCGCAGGCAACAATGATGCTCTCGTAACAGAAAGAATAGTGGATACATTGTTGACGGAACTCGACGGCTTGCAGACAATGAAAAACATAGTAGTGCTCGCGGCGACGAACAGGCCGGATATCCTTGACCCTGCTTTGCTAAGGCCGGGAAGGTTTGACAAGATAATCGAGATACCGATGCCTGATGAAAAAACAAGGCTTTCGATATTAAAGGTACACACAAAGCATATGCCCTTGTCTGATGACATCGATCTGGACGAATTGGCGAAGATGACCGATAAGTATACCGGCGCCGAGATAGAGAATATCTGCCGCGAAGCCGGAATGAATGCGATAAGGGACAATGCAACGACTGTTAAAAGGGAATACTTCATTAACGCCATAAAGGACGTAAGACCTGCAATCCCGAAGGAAATGGCGGAAAGCATAAAAAAGTTCAAGGATGAACCGGAAAATATGTATAGATAACGATAAAATAGATAAATAGTGATAAATTGAAATTTCTTTATTCTGACAAAAAGAGTGGACTGACTGCCACAATGGATCTGAACGACGAAATGATCTCGTTGCTTTTGAACAAGAAAATCGGAGACGAAATAGACGGCACAGCTTTGGGGCTTACGGGTTATAAATTAAAGATAACCGGAGGTACGGATTCAAGCGGATTTCCTTTGGAAGCCAGTATAAGCGGACAGATAAAAACAAAGGTTATAAGGGAAAGATTAAATAAGAACAAAGAGAAAATAAATAAAAGGATTACGGTAAGGGGCAATGTAATATCGTCAGATGTAAAGCAGGTAAGCGCACTCATAACAGAGTACGGTTCAAAGCCGATAGAAGAATTATTTACGGCAAAGAAGAAAGAGGAAGAAAATGACAAAAAAAACTAAAATGATATAAATGGACATAAAGCAAAGCGTATTGAATATAGAGACACTGGGTCACATAGACCACGGCAAGACCTCATTGACAAGGATGATAACCGGCATATGGACAGACAGGCACAGTGAAAGCATAAAGAGAAATATGACGATAAAATTGGGGTATGCCGATGCGGTGATAAGAAAGTGTGAGGAATGCGAAGGAAGCGAGGCATATACTGTTAAGGACAAGTGCGACAAATGCGGTGGGGATGCAATACCTTTAATCAGGATCTCAATGATAGACGCACCGGGACATGAAACCCTTATGGCGACCGCAATAGCTGGTGCGAGCGTCATAGATGCGGTGCTTTTTGTCATTGCCGCTAATGAGCCATGCCCGATGCAGCAGACAAGGGAACATTTAATGATTATGAATCTGCTTGGGATAAAGAACGTCATAATCGTTCAGACGAAGATAGATATTGTAGGAAAAGACAAAGCCATAGCGAATTATAAACAGATAAAGGAGTTCATAAAAGGAAGCGTTATAGAAAATTCTCCCATAATCCCGGTAATGACAAACAGGGGAATAAATATAGACGTACTTCTCAAAAAGATAACAGAGTTGCAAAGGCCTAAGCATGACATTGAATCCCCTCCGATAATGTACGTAGTCAGGTCATTCGACGTTAACAAACCGGGCACAAAACCGAAATCGCTTGTAGGCGGAATTTTAGGTGGAGCGGTAATAAAGGGAAAATTCAAAATCGGAGACGAAATAGAGATACGGCCAGGAATCAATATATCGGAAAACGAAAAGAAAAAGGAATACAAGCCCGCAATAACAAAGATATCCAGTATGAATAACGGAAGCGAAAATATCGAAGAGGCTTTGCCAGGAGGTCTTATCGGATTATCAACCGAAATAGACCCTATGTTCGTAAAAGCGGACAGCATGGTCGGAAATCTTGTCGGGCATGTGGGAAAGCTCCCAGATGTGGTAAACAGCATCTCTTTCAGTTACAAGAGGATAAACAGGCCGGACATGCAGGAACCGCCCATCCACGAAAACGAGGCGTTGATATTGGGAGTGGGAACAGCTACCATAGTGGGCTATGTGGTTAAATCCAAGAAGGATACTATCAATGTCGAACTGAATCATCCCGTGTGCATGGAGAAACATTCAAAGATAGCGATATTGAGGAACATAGGGAAGAGATGGAGGCTCACGGGCTATGCAATTTCAAAGTAATGGGATATCACGCAAGGAATTGTAATATTCGATGTGTTGCATATGAAAAAAGAACTTGAACAAAAACTTGCAATCAAATACCCCTTTCTCAGACCGAAGCAAGATCCAAAAATAATCGAGGATTTTTTCGATATCGAATCAAAATTTATATCTGAAGATGAATTGAGAAAACTCGAAGAATCCTCTTTGACCAAAGGCATATCAAAGGAAATAAGAAAAAGAAAAGAAAAACCAACAACAAAGATCTACGGAAAAGATGCCTGCAATCCTCCGTTTATCAGTGATTTGATGGTTTTCGGACTTGAATGCGGGGATGGTTGGTATAATCTGTTGGATGATTTATGTTGCAAAATTCAAAAACATCTTGATGAAAATCCGCAGCTAGAATCTTTCAAGATGCGCCAGATAAAGGAAAAATTCGGGGGGCTTTCTTTTTATTATCAAGGCGGAGACGATTACATATCAAAGGGTGTAAGGGAAGCCGAACAGCAAAGCTACAAAACATGCGAGTTATGCGGAAATGACGGGAATCCATGCAGAAGCGAAACCGGGTGGCTAAAAACCCTGTGCAAGAAGCATTCAGTAGAACACAATTATAAAGAGGTGCAGAAAATATCAACGGCGCAAAAATTAAAACCACTTGCAAGAGCAGAGAATATAAAAGATGCAAATTGCAAAAAAAGCAAAAACAAAGGATAAGATCATCATTGATGGCAAAAAGGAAAATAAAACATGATTATTGGTGGCTGTTGATAATAAGTATTTAGTGCATTGAATTGCGAAGAGTGTGTGTATCTATGGAAGAATACCTGTTTGTGTACGGGTCGCTAAAAAGCGAAAGCGGCAACACCCTGTCGGTTATAGACAAGAACATGCATTCATTGCTTGCAAAACATTCCAGATTTATGGGAAAGGCAACCTGTCGCGGTAAACTATACCTCATAAACAATTATCCCGGTGTTGTGCTTTCTAATGCAAAATCAAATATTGTTTATGGCGAAGTTTATAAGATTTTAGATAGTTCCATCCTATCACGTTTAGATAAATATGAGGAATGTTCTCCGGATTTTCCCGAACCTACCAAGTACAAACGCGAAAAATGCAATGTTTACATTGACGGAAAGGTTATAACCTCTTGGATATTTATATATAACCGTTCAGTCAGAGACAAGAAAGAGATCAAATCCGGAAAGTGGTAAGCAAATACCCGCAAACAGGAATCAAGGCGGTGTCAAGCACAAAATACAAATGTGCTTGCTGTTCCGCCTGAGCTTTACAGGTTTTCTTCGGATATTAATACTGCGGATGCCCCTATTCTTTTTAGATTAGTTTTTTTTGCGTATTTCTTTGCCCCAGATATGCTATCTACCAACTTTTCTGCAAGTATTGCTTTAATTGCTACGTCGGTTGCACTATCCTTGTTGATTTCTGCGTCTTTGTATATCTCTGCGAAGTCACTATTGCTCAGGACATCAAATGCCTTCCTTTTTATTCGCTCCCTCCTTTCCCTACAATTTTTTTCGTTCCCCAATTCTATCCCCTTTTGGATTAAAGGAGCTCTCCACTCTCCATTTCATCCAATTGTCAATATGATTTCCCTAATATAAATATCTTTCCAAAAAATTATCGGAATTTTCCAACATAATTTAAGAAAATTAACAAAAATGCAGTTTCCATAAAAGTTGATTCAGATTAATTGTTGCCTTTTGTGGATTTTTCTATTCTATTTTAGTAATAACTCCCACAGCAAACATCCTAGGCGATTTAGATTTGACGAAAATCAATCTATCTCCCATACTCAAGGGCAGTTTTTTGGCAAGCTCCAATCTGTACGTATTGTCCTTGACATGCGACAGTTTAACTGAAGAATAAGTAAAATACCCTGCAGCTTCGATTTTTTCGCCTTCCAAATCCACCTCCTTTGCAAATTTACTAACTGTAATACTTACTTCCGCAGAACTTGTCGGTTTTATGATATTAGTTGAAAGCACATCCCCTTTTTTAATCTCATTGTAATCCAATCCTTTTATAGCCAGTCCTACCCTGGTTCCTGATTCGGAACTCTCAACGTCTATATCATTTACCTGTATATGTTTTATTGTTACGCCTTTTCCCGAGGAATGAAAAAGATTATCATGCACGTGCACTTTACCTTCAGTAATTATCCCCAATGCTATATCGCCGACACCTTTTACCGGAAATGCCCTATCCAATATTATTTTTGTGGTTTTTCCATTTTCAGGGATCTTTTCGCAGCTTCCCAAATACTCCAACATATTCGATTTATCAATGTTTTCATAATTTACAGACAACCCTTTTAGTATATTTCCAATATCATTGTCTTTTGTTAAAATCAGCTTTTTGCCAAGCAATTCGCAGCATGCAACCACGTCCGCGAAAAGCGAATCTATACTTTTAGTGCTTAGCAGTACCAGGTCAGACAAAAGCAACGATTGCGGCAAAGAATAATACTTATCGCTTATATCTGATGGAGTAAGCAAGGTAATATTCCTATCTTCCAATTTTCTATTGTAAAATGTTATGCCGTTTTCGGAGCCCTTCTTTCCCAGACTCTCAGCCAATTCCCTGTCATTAGGCAATGCTATCAAAAGATTCATGACTTCACTCTTTATTCCTTGTCAAGTTCCTCCTTCATTCCTTCGTATTCCTTTTTAGTAATTTCCCCCTTTGCATACCTTTTCCTTAATATCGCATACGATTCATCGTTATCCTCCGATCTTCTGCCTTTGCTGCAGCCGATTGCCCCATTGAAAATTACCTTAAACAACCATACAAAAAATAATATTACAAGAACAAGCCAAAATAATCCAAACAGGCCCATTAATCCCATTCCTATCCCCAATACGGAAAACGTGCCAAATCTGGAATCGAATGCGGCTATTGCAACAATAATTACCAGCACGGCAATGGCAGCATAAAGCAACCAATGCGATTTATTTCTATACCTATCTTCTTTCTTCAAAAAATCACTCTTATAAATAACAATATAAAAATTTATACCTTGTCAAAAAATGAAGATTTGGAAACGGTAAAGGGCATGGATGAACCCCTATGTTTCAATCACTCAAAAATTCTGCAATCCCTCTTATAGGATTGCAGATAAAAAGCCATTATTCGACATTTACTTCGCTGCCTCCATGTTCATTTTCCTTTTTGATTTCTATTTTCAGAGTTCCGTTTTGATAATTCGCTTTTGCCGTATTGGATTTGACTTCTTCAGGAAGGGGTATCCTTCTGTAGTAACCCGAAGATGATCTCTCCTTTCTATAATAATCCTTTCCTTCTTTTTCTACGGATTCGGTTCTTTCTGCTCTTATTACCACTTCGTCTTTTTTGACCTTTACTTTTATATTTTTCTTGTCCATCCCCGGAATATCCGCGCTTACGATTAATGAATCTCCCTTATCTTCGATATCCACGCTTGGGAATGACAACCCTTCATTAAAAAGTTCTCCAAAAAGTCTACCCCTATTTCCAAAAAACTCAAACGGCTCTTCAAAAAACTTATCCTCCACAGGCATTATACTATGTTTTTCTCCTTTTCTCATTTTCTCACCTGTCAATTTTTTTTTGACATTTCAACTTTTATATAATTAAAAAGAAAAATATTTAAACCTTTTGCTACATAATATTAAGGAATAATTGAAAATAATCGAAGCGCAAGGGTATATATGGAAAAAATAATCATAAAATCGATAAACAAGCCAACCCAAAAAGACACCGATTATCTTATCATATGGTTTTGCAAGGCATTTGGTCTTGTAGGCGAAAAGGGCGGAAGCGATATAGAAGTACAGATTATGAAGAAGTTTCTAACCGCTTCATTTGACAATAAAGGGCTTTCGAGTTCGGAGATAAAGATAGGAAAGGAGCCAATCGCAAGAAGTACCATAATATACAATCTAAACAGGTTTATAGAAAGCGGGTTGGTGGTCAAAAAGGGAAGGAAATATTATTTCAGGGCAAAAGAGCTCTCTTCCGCGATAGAGGAGATAGAGTATGATATTGAGAGGGAAATGCAGCGCATGTTGGATATAGCGAAAGAATTCGACAAGCTTTTCGAAATGAACCGCAGAAAAATCAGAAGAATTAAAACTGCTAAGGGGATTTGATGGAAGAAAAGAATGAAGAGATAAAGAAAGACAATGCCGTGGGCGATGAAAAGCCAGTCAAAAGCGGCGGTCAGGAAGCCGTCGAGAAAACAGTAAGTAGCGCGGAATACAATGAATTGAAAGAAAGATTTTTGAGGCTTGCGGCAGAATTTGATAATTATAAAAAGAGAACGGCGGCAGACATAAGCAACGCCAAAGAGCTCGGAGTTGCAGAATTTATCCGCTCTATGCTTTATATAATAGACGAATTCGATATCGCCCTTAATTCGGCAAGCAAATCATCCGATAGAAACCTAGTCAAAGGAATAGAGCTGCTCTATACAAATTTTATAGACACGCTTAAAAGCAACGGCCTTAAGGAAATAGACACCAGCGGAAAGTTTGATCCGTACAAACATGAGATAATAATGACCAAAAAAAGCAATTCAAAAGACGGGCATATCATCGAAGTAATAAAAAAAGGATACATGTTCAAGGATAAATTACTCAGAGTGGCTTCGGTGATTGTCTCAAAGAATGACGACGAAGATGAATCAGCCAGCGAAAAGGAGAACTCCGCTAAAAATGACAAAAATGAAAATAATAAGAACGATACTAATAAACAAAAATAAATGAAAAAATAAAAAAGGTGTAAATATGAAAATAATAGGAATAGATCTTGGAACTTCAAACTCTGCCGCTGCAGTGCTACAGGGTGGAAGGCCTGTAATAATACCGAGCAGTGAAGGGGCTAGCCTTTATGGAAAGGCATTCCCAAGTTATGTTGCGTTTACAAAAGACGGGCAAAGATTGGTCGGGGAGCCGGCAAGAAGGCAGGCAGTGGCGAACTATGAAGGAACCGCTTCCGCATTCAAGAGAAAAATGGGAACCGATTTTATTTACAAGATATACGGCAAGGAATACAAGCCGCAGGAATTGTCCGCGATACTTTTGCAGAAGATTAAAAACGACGCCGAGGCTTTCCTCGGTGAAAAGGTCACGAAAGCGGTAATCACAGTACCCGCATATTTCAACGATAACCAAAGGCAAGCGACAAAGGATGCGGGCGAGATTGCGGGTTTGGAAGTGGTAAGGCTTGTCAACGAGCCTACTGCGGCGTGCCTGGCTTTCGGTTTGGATAAAGCTGGCAAGGAGATGAAAATACTGGTTTATGACCTTGGTGGGGGAACCCTTGACGTCACGATAATGGAATTCGGGAATGGCGTATTCGAAGTAAAATCAACCAACGGCGATACGCAGCTTGGGGGCACCGATATGGATAACAAGATAATAGATTTTCTGTTGCAGGAGATAAACAAGCAATACGGTATAGATTTGAAGAAAGACATGCAGGCTCTGCAGAGGCTGAAGGAGGCGGCAGAGAAAGCAAAGATAGAGCTTTCGACAGTATTGACAAGCGAGATAAACCTTCCGTTTCTATCGCAGGACGCTCAGAAGAATCCAATACACTTCACATATTCGCTCACAAGGGCAAAGCTCGAAAGCTTGGTCGTTCCTATAATAGAAAAATCAACGAAATCAGTAATGCAGGCACTGAAGGACGCAAAGCTTGAGCCAAGCAACATAGACAAGATTATCCTGATTGGAGGTCCAACGAGAATGCCGATAGTGCAGAGATATGTCGAACAGCTTCTTGGAAAGAAAGCCGAAAGGGGAGTCGACCCTATGGAAGCTGTCGCATTGGGTGCAGCGATTCAGGCAGGAGTTCTTACAGGAGAAGTGAAGGACATAGTGCTTCTTGATGTCACTCCTCTTACATTGAGCATAGAGACACTGGGCGGTGTCGCAACTGCGCTGATAGAAAGGAACACGACCATTCCGATAAAGAAATCAAAGATATTCACAACTGCAGACGACAATCAAACAAGGGTAGACATACACATAGTGCAAGGCGAAAGGGCACTTGCCAAGGACAACATAGACTTAGGGAAGTTTGAGTTGACCGGAATTCCCCCATCACCGAGAGGATTGCCGCAGATAGAAGTGACGTTCGACATCGATTCCAATGGAATACTGCATGTGACCGCAAAGGACACTGCCACCGGAAAGGCGCAGAGCATGGATATTGTAGCCCCGCATAAGATGAACCAATCCGAAATAGACAAGAAAATGGACGAGTGGAAAAAATATGAGGAAGAGGACAAGAAAATAAAAGAGGATATAGAAACGAAGAACAGTGCAGAATCACTGATATACACTACCGACAAGACCCTCAGCGAGTATAAAGAAAAAATTCCCTCCGAACTGTATCAGAAAATCAGCAATGCAAAGGATGATCTGCAGAAAGCAGTCAATGAAGAAAAATACGAAGAGGTAAAGGAAAAGATGGAAGAACTCGGAAAAGCGCTGCAGGGCATAGGCGAAAGCATGTATAAACCAGGAAACCAGGATAGTGGAAATCCCGGGGGTTCCGATAATGCGGGAGACGGAACGCAGGATGCGGATTTTAAGGTAGAAAAATGATATAAATGGAAGATTTTTACAAAATTCTCGGAGTGGAAAAAAACGCGACCGCAGACGAAATAAAAAAGGCATATAGGAATCTCGCGCTTAAATACCACCCCGATGTGAACAAAAGCAAGTCCGCCGAAGAGAAGTTCAAGGAGATAAATGAAGCATATGCCGTATTGAGCGACGCAGAAAAAAGAAAGGAATACGATGCATACGGACCCGAAGGATTCAATCAAAAGTTCACTCAAGAAGACATATTCAGGAACTTTGACTTTGAAAAGGTGTTTAGGGATTTTGGCATCAACTTCGGAAATGACGAGGATTTTGGAAGGGGGGTATTCGGTGATCTGTTCGGTTTTTCTTCTAACAGGAAGGAAGAGGATCAGGGAAGCAGTATCCTTGCCAGGGCGGATATAACGCTTGAAGACGCGTATAAGGGAACGGTCAAAAAAATACGGCTCAGGCATGTGCTGAAATGCGATAACTGCGGAGGCAGCGGAGCCGAGCCGGGCAGTAATATTATAAAATGCGACAAGTGCGGGGGCGTTGGCCAAATCAAGACCACAAGAAGGACGATGTTGGGTATAATGCAGACAATATCCGTATGTCCGAAATGCGGAGGCACTGGAAAGATTTTTGAGAAGCCATGCAGAAGCTGCGGAGGAACCGGGAAAAAAGTCGGCGAGCAGACAATAGATGTGGATATACCCAAAGGCGTGGAGAATGGGACTAGATTAAGATTGAGGGGAATGGGCGATTATGGGAAATCGGGTTCAGGAGATTTATATGTCGAAATTAATGTCCTCAAAAACCCGAAATTCGAAAGGAAGGGAAACGACCTCTATACAGAGTTGCACATACCCTTTTATACCGCGATCCTAGGCGGAAAAGTAAAGGTTCAGACATTTGAAGGGGAGAGAGAACTAACGATAAATGAAGGCACTCAAAACAACTCTAAAGTAACATTAAGCAATTATGGGATGCCGGAACCGAGAGGCAACAGAAAAGGCGATGAAGTGGTCATCATAAAAGTAGATATGCCAAAGAACTTATCCAAGGAGCAAAAGGAGCTGATAAGGAGATTTGAGGAACTCGATTCAAAGAAAAAGATTTTCGGATTATTTTGATTGAAGTAATCAATTGATTTTTTCCGTGTGATATTTTTGCATATCGCCCCTATGGAATGGGGTTTTTTAGGAGATGAAACCTTTTTCTTGAAGCAATAATCTTCAGAAGACTATAAAGATTTTTTCTTGTTTACTATATTATGGACGAAATAAAGCAGGCAATAATATTGAGAACGGATCTTGAAATGAGCAAAGGCAAGATAGCCGCGCAAGCCGCCCATGCGTCACTGATGAGTTTCTTTGAAGCAGAAAAAAGGGATAAGGAAGTCACAAGGGAATGGCTGGAAAAAGGCGAAAAAAAGATAGTGTTGAAAGTAAGCGACGAGGATTCGTTGATAAAGTTATACAATGCATTCAAATTTAAGAAAGTGCCATGTGCGCTTGTGACCGATGCCGGGCTTACGGAAATTCCGCCGGGGTCGAAGACCGCGCTCGGGATAGGCCCTTGGTACGGCAGTGCGATAAACGAGTTTACGTCTATGCTGAAGCTGCTTTGATAAAACAACGAAGTTGGGTGAAAGCACGCAAATAAACGTAAAGGTTGTTCCAAACGCCAAAGCCGCAGCTGTCATAAGGGTCGATGAACTGAACTACAAGATAAAAGTGAATGCCCCTCCCATTGAAGGAAAAGCGAACAAGCGCCTTATAGAAATTCTTGCAGAACATTTCAATGTCCCGAAATCCAGCATAAGGATTATTAGGGGATTGGCAAGCAACAACAAGATTATCGGGATAACATCCGGCAATAAACTTTTATAAAATTATTATTTTTTCCGTATTGCAGCTATCTTGATTTCGAATATCAGAGTTTTACCCGCCAAAGGCGGATTGAAATCAATAGTGACAGAGTCCGCATCGAGTGCCTTAATTACCCCGGAATGTCCAGCATTCGAAGTTACGGCCATTCCCGTTTTTATCTCACCGCTTCCGAATTGTGATCTTGGCACCCTTACAATCAGATCTTGTTTTACATCGCCGTAAGCTTCTTTTGCGGGAATTGTTATGCGCTTTGTCTGGTTCAATTTCATGCCTACAACCCCCTCTTCGAATCCTTTAATCATATCGCCCTTGCCTACGGTAAAATTCAATTGCCTTTCTCCCACATTCGAATCAAATACCGATCCGTCTTCCAGAGTTCCCGTATAATATACGCCAATACTATCTCCTATTTCTACAATATCCTCTTTTTTCATCTTGTCATCCCATATTTTTGATATCAACTTTTACAGCACAAATCCTATAAACACATCTGAATATGTTTACCATTTGCAAATCCTATTTCGTTTATTCTTCTCGGTAGTGTACAGCCACACTGCGGTATCCATTGTAAATTCTCCTTTGCAGAACAGCCTGATCACTCAATGAACCGTATTTTTTTTCGCATATTTCCAATTCCTTTTTCGCCTCCTTTTCTTCCTTGAATATTTTGTCAAGTTTCTTTTCCATTTCAATATCTTTCATTTTTTCACCCATTTCCAAATCTAAAAAAGATTTTTAGACATCCTTTTATACCCTTCAAATATATGTTTGTTTTCATTGTCAATTTTCATATTATCATTCAATCTTTTTATGATCTCCATTTTTCCGATATCCTTGCTGCATAACTCTATAAGGTTCATCGCCCTGCCGCCTTTCACAACAAACAGATGCCTGAATCGTTTAAGCAATAATTTATTATAACTCAAAAATCTCATTTTTTGGACCACGCCACCTGTAAGATTTATCGCCAATATCCCATCCGCATTCATCGCATTGTATGCATCATTTATAAAATCCTCCGACAGGAATCCCTCAGGTATATCCAAATTACTGTATGCATCAAGTATTATTGCATCATATCCTTTCTTTCCCTTTACAAAGTTCGCGCCATCCTCTATTATTATATTTGCCTTTATTCCCGGGTAAAATTTTTTTGCCATTTCCACCATGTCCTTATCTATCTCCACTATATCGAGGTCTATTTTACCCCTGAAAAGATTATCGAGCTGGTACGCTATCGTTCCTCCTCCAAGCCCTATCATAAGGATTTTTGGATTTTTGTACAGATAAGCAAGAGGCAGGAAAAAATCCCAATACGAACCCGTGTATATAGAATTATAAGGCATTCTTGAGTATGTTATTCCATTAAACAGCATTACCTTGTTTCCCGAAATCCCGCGCACAATCTCCAGTCTCTTGTTTTTGCCTTCTATGACAAACTCTTTTTTGTAGGGGTATATCAAACCCAACTTTTCAAATAACTTATCCACAAATCCCATACAGCCATCTCTATTACGTCAAATCATTTCTCCGCAAAAACCAAGTAAGCAGTGTGCCAGACCCCCTTTGTCGAAGGCCTCATCCCCTCCTTTCTCACAAGCATATCCCTGGCAATTATCTCGAATGTTATTGTGTCCTTGAAGCCGAACTTTTCCAGTTTGCCGACGAATCTTTTTACCTGTTCCATCTGCGGAAGATATCCCGCAATCCTGCCGCCTTCCTTAAGCGCCCTATATGCATTCCTTATCCCTTTTTCGGAATTTGGCATGTCAAGCGTCACCAAATCAACATCTCTTTCGTCTATTTTTTTTGTGAAATCGCCGTGTTTTATGACAAGATTATCAAGGTTTTCCATTGCCTTGTTTTTTTCCGCGACTTTTATGAAATCTTCCCTGACATCGTAGGTTGTTACCTTCTTGCATATCCTTGCGAGAGACACTGCAAGCCACCCGCTTCCTGTTCCTGCATCAAGGCACACGCTATTCTTGTCGACGCCGGTATATGCGATGATCATTCCAATATCCTTAGGCAGTATCACCTGAGGCGCCCTTTTCAATCTTCTGTAGTGTTTAGGTATAAACATCACATCACTTTATTATCTGTCTTGCTCCTTTTCTTTTTTGTATTCTTGGTTTTTGAAGGTTTTTTTGGATTTTTTCGCTTTTTTTCATTACCTTCATCCTTTTTTACGTTCTCTTCTGCCTTTGCCTCCTGTTGGTCTGTTCCGCCCTTTTCGCCAGCCTTGTCAAATTCCTTTTTAGTGTTCCAGTCTTTTTTGGAGATGCAGTTTGGATCAAGATCCATCTCAAACGGCCTCCTGCCCTTTCTGATGACTTTTATTATGGGCGTCTTGCAGAATTCGCATATCTTTCCTACGGGTTCTATCTTAGCGTTTTGCGGCAATGAATAGGTGTTTGTGCAGTTCGGATAATTCGTACAAGCAACAAAGAGCTTTCCGGCTCTAGACCTCCTTATTACCAATTCTCCGCCATCAACGGGGCATTTCCCTAGCGAATTGACGCTTTCTTTTAAGCCCTGCCTAATCTCCTCCGATATTTTGTCTTTGTTGGCGTCGAACGCTTTCAGGGCTTCGAGCAGCATCTCCTTGCCCTCCTCTATCACTTCCTCCTCTTTTTTTGCGCCCGTGCTTATCTTTTCCATATCCTCCTCAAGTTTTTTCGTAGTTTCCTCATTTACTATCATTGCGCAATTTTTGTCCAATGCGTCAAAGACGCTCAATCCAAATTTCGTGACACTTATGCTTGTTCCGGTTATATAATTCCTTTTGAAGAGCGTATCGATGATCGCAGCCCTTGTGGCTTTTGTTCCGAGATTCCTTTTTTCAAGTTCGGAGATAAGCCCAGCTTTAGTGTATCTTTTAGGAGGTTGGGTCGTCAGTTCCCTGTTCTCGACATCCGAAGCGCTCACCACGCTTTTCTCCTTGAACTCAGGCAGCTGCTGCTCGTCTATCTTCACGAACGGGTATATGTCAAGCCATCCCTTCTTTGCTATCAATGTTCCGCTCGCGGCATAAACCTCCTTGCCGAATTTCGCGGTAACCTTTACCCTATTTGCCGATGCCGGTTCTGCAAAACATGAAAGGAATCTTCTAACTATCAGATCGAAAAGCCTCTCTTCCTCTCTCTCCAGCCCTGACGGGATTACACCTGTCGGGAATATTGCGGGGTGCGCCTCATCGGTTTTTTTGCCCTCCACAGGGTTCAATTTCCCTTTCAACAATAAACTTGCGTATTCTTTATACTGCCCTATTTTTGCCAATGATTCTACAATCCCCTTTAAACCTAATGAAGGTGGAAGTTTTTGCGACGAGGTCCTTGGATATGATATATAAGATCTTTCGTAAAGAGACTGCGCGACTGCAAGGGTTCTTGAAGGATCAAAATGGAGCACCCTGCTTGCTTCAAGCTGCAACGATGTCAGATCGAATGGAGGGTAAGGATCTATCTTTCTTTCGCTGTATTCGACTTTTTCCACAATTCCGGCATTCTTATTGGTCTTTGTCTCTTCAAATGCATCAATCGCATTGTTTTTGTCGAATATATCTCCCTTTATATTGAGAAATTCTATCCCTCCGATTATCGCAAAGATCCTCCAAAAAGGTTTCGGGACAAAATTGGATATCTCATATTCCCTTTTTGCAAGCAGCGCAAGTGTAGGGCCCTGTACTCTTCCTATGCTCAATGAGTTTGAACCAGTGATCTTCCATCCCACCGCAGCCCTTGTAAGTGCCCTGCTCAGGTTGATTCCCCATAGCCAGTCAAGCATGTGCCTTGTCTCGCCCGCATAGAAATTTTTAATGTCAAGGTCAAGCAGATGGTCGTATGCATTTATAAGATCCGTCGTCGTAGTTGTCGAAAATTTCATTCTCTTTGCAGATTTCAGGTTTCCGGCAAATTTTATTATATTGGTGCCTATTACGGTCCCCTCAATATCGTAGTCGCATGCATTGACAAAAAAATCGCATTTCTTCGCTATCTCATATATCACATCAAGGTATTTTTTAGTAAATTCCGAACCTTTGCTTACCTTATATGACGGCGCCCATTCCGTATTTAATACTGGATATCCGCTTTTGCCGTCGGATTGCCTTATTGTGAAAAGGTGCCCTACTGCCGCAACCACGTATGTCTTTTCACCCTTATTCTCTATTACGTAATAACTCACCTTTTCGTTGCTTACTGCCCTTCTTGCGGAATTTTTGCCCAGCGCTTCTGCTATTCTTGCCGCAACACTCGGTTTTTCCGAAATAATAAGCGTGTTCATAAAATCGTCATATCTTTTTTCTTCGTGTAATTTCGTTTACTTTTCTTGCTTTAGGCATGCCCCTAACAGCAGGTTTGTTTGTCCTTTTCCTTGTTTCTTCCTTTCCGTAAAAAATCAACCTTAGGTTTAAAAATGCAATAATGATCGCAATTACCGCAACAACATAAAATATAGCATTATCACCATAATATATAAATAGGGTTATTGCAAGAATAGCAAATATCACGAATAATGATGAATAAAATATCTCCATTTTCATTTTTTTAGTCTTTGAAATCAAAAAATAATCCATGGTATCATTGGTGTTATTTTGAATATTTATATAATCATATTTATAACGCTTACGGCGGCATTGATTGCGTCTATCGCACAAGTCATGTACAAAAAGGGGCTGGACAAAAAAATCACGGGCATGAAAGACCTGCTGGCTCTGGCTAAAAAACGCAACATAATAATAGGGCTTGTCATGTATTTTATCAGCCTTGTCGTCTATTTATTCGCATTGAAGAATGCGCCCCTCTCATTTGTATACCCTTTATTCGCAAGTACTTTCATCTTCGTGTTTTTTATTTCTTCGTACCATCTGAAGGAACCATTCAGCAAATATAGGGTATTGGGCATATTTCTTATATTCGTCGGAATAGTGATAGTAAGCATTTCAACAGTGTGAGCACATGAAAAACAGTTCAATGGCAAATGAAAAAACAAGAAGCATAGCAATAATAATATGTTCAACCTTATTGGGGGCAGTAGGCCAGTTCTTTTTCAAATACTCATTCATATCCGAGTTCTTTCTTTTTATCTCTTTAGGCCTCATCGCCTATATAGCTTCCACTGTTTTATATTTTTACGTATTGAGCAGGACGCACCTTTCATGGGCATACAGCATGGGCGGGCTTTCGTATATATTTGCGGTGATTCTGGCAAATTTCATAGAAGAGATCCCTTTTTTGAGGTGGATAGGGGTTATAGTAATTGCGGCAGGCATATTCCTGATAGGAATCAGCTGATTGATATAAAATTCTGAAAAGAATCTGGAAGTTGCATGCAAACAGCACTTCAGACAATTTTCCCTTCTGCCATTTTCTTTGAACCGCCCCCAACAAATTCTTTTTTCATATTTCTTTCATTTTTTCTTTGTTAAAGAATTCAGCTTCCTTTTCTGTGGCTATGTGGAATTCAAACGCATATTTGAAACCCTTTTTATATAATTTTTCCAGCATTTTCTGCCTGATACCATCTATGTTAGTTATAATTAAAATATCAATGTCACTTCTATAAGACCAGTTATTGCCAAGCACAGACCCAAACACATAGACTTTTGAATCCTTATCAATTTCTCTGACGCAATTTTTGAGCTTTATTAACAAAGTATCTAAATTGTCAAATTCTTTTTTTCTGTTTTTTGCATCATTTATCAAATAATTGTATAATATCCTGTTATTCTTATACTCCACTTTTGTACACCTTATTACAGATATTTATAAACTGCAACAGTTCTTCTTTAGTATAAATCTTGTCTGTATTGTATACCGCTAATATATGCGCTGATTCAAGATTTAATAATGTTTGGAGGTCAGTTTTTCTTATCTCTTTTAATGTTATATTTTTTGTGATTTTAATCAAAAGCCCAATTAATGAAACTAAACTTTGTGTTCTTGGGTAATCTATTCCATATGTCAATAACTTGGATTTTAAAAATAATTCTAAGCCGACTTGCAAATTAATCGCTGTTTCATCATAATACCCAAGATTAAAATTTTGTATGGCAATCTCTTTTTTTCGCAATGCCCTACCCAACAGAACTTTTTCTTCATTGCTTGTGTTTGACATGCTACCACTAATTATTTGGTTATACCCCATTTTTATATTTATCTAAATAAAATAATTTAAATAAACTCTGCAAAATAATAATATTACAGCCATAGCAGAAAGCCGATTTGGATAAAACTAATATCGGATTAGAATTTTGCCATCGTCAAAACTGGTTTTCTAGGTAATCTTGCCTTCTGCCATTTTCTTTGAACCACCCCCAACAAATTCTTTTTTCATATTCTTTGTATGCTCTTTGGTAAACTCTATGGCGCTTATTCCTGAACTATTCCCGCTGATGCATACTACATCCCCTTCTTTATTAAATAACATTACCGTAATCTCATTCTTTTTATTTGTTGTATTTGTCGCGATTTTTCTTAGCATCTCGCTGTCATAATCAAGCTGACTTATCCCTTCTTTTGCGTCTTTGCCGAACTTGTCCAATATTTCATCCGCAACGTAATTACTTAATGCCTCTTCAGCTTCCTTTCTTTTTCTTTTTTCCTCTCTGAGTTCATTCAACTGTTTTGCGACTGTCGCATCGAGTTTATCAATATCGCTTCCAGAAATTTTTGCAAGTTCCTTTATCCTGTTCTCCATATTTCTTAAATAATCAAATGCGGCAGGACCCGCGACAAATTCGATTCTGTCGATTCCGTCATGTATTCTAGAAGTAGAAATAATCTTTATCAATCCGATGCTGGCTTCCCTGTTCATCAGATGCAGCCCGCCGCAGGCTTCCGCATCTATGAGTTTTCCGCCCATATCCCTTATTTCCACGATTCTGAGCATTCCAGCAGGTACGCCATGCCCCTGGTATATCGAAAAGCCAAATTCCTTTTCTGCGGTGCCCCTGTCAATTTCAGACATTTTTACTTTTATTCCGTTGAATATGAATGAATTGGCAGCGTCTTCGATGTTTTTTACATCGTTTTCGGATAATTTTTCGTAATGGGATATATCTATATGCGCTTTGTCAGGCCCTTTTGCCGCGCCCTCCTGCCATGCATGCTTTCCAAGCACACTTCTTGCTGCCGCACTTACCAAGTGGGTTGCGGTATGGTGCGCCATTAATCTTAATCTTCTTTTTTCGTCGACTTTGCACACTACATTATCTCCTTCGCCGAAATCGGGCTTTTTTTCAAGCACATGTACTATCACTTCGTTTATGCTCTGGACATCCATTACTTTTATCCCGTTAATTGTTCCGCTGTCCGCTTCCTGACCGCCGCTTTCCGCATAGAATGGCGATTTATCCAGAATGACTTCCCTGTCCATTACCCTCAATACGCGCGAATTCGAACTGTTTTCAAATGAATAGAATAGTTTTTCCGTTTTTGGAAGATTCTCAATATTTATTCCCACTCCCTTTGCCATTTTTTTCTTCGCTTCTGCAAAATCGCTTTTTACTATATCCGAATAAAAATTGTCAGGAACATCGAATATTACTCCGCGGTCGTTCGCAATCTTTGAGATGTATTCAGGAGTTATACCCTTGCTTTCGTAAAGCAGTTTTAATTTTTTTGAATCCAATTCCTCATTATTTTTCAATATTGAATTGACTGTTGACAGCGCCGCAGCTTTTGTATTCTTGTATCTTTTCATTTCAAGTTCTATTATCCTCTGCGCTTCATCAATACCGTCAGACAATCCATTATATAGCCCTTTCAGTTCGTCTGCATGCATTTCCATTAATTTTATTATGTCTATATTCAAACCGTATCTGTCTATAAGGTCGAACATCCTTCTCAATATTATCCTCAGGTTATAACCCCCGCCAACATTGCTTGGCAGAGCGCCATCGGCAATTCCGAAAAGCAATGTTTTGGAATGGTCCGCAATTGCGTATACCGCCTGCATCGGTTTTATCGTATTATAATAATTGTTTTTGTCGATTCCTGTTCTATTCATTATCTCTTTGTCGTATTCCTCCATGTTTTTCAATTCCCCTATATCAACGTTGCCTGAAACCTCCGCAACCTTCCTGTATAAGTTTTTGTCGGGTTTTATCCCATTATTTTTATAAATGTAAGACAACACGTTTCTGAATACTGCGTCGTAGGCGGTTTCGTCCTTTGTATAAAACCACAGCAGCCTTTCGAACCCCCATCCGACATCCACAACCTTGCCTTCAAGCTCGTTTATTTTTCCGTTAGAGTATTCAAATTCAGTAAAAACGCTGTTTACAAGCTCAAGTCCGTTTGAAAAACTTTCAAGACAGGGCCCAAATTCGGAAAAATCTCCCATCGCCCATACGTCTTCTATATAAGTAAGGTTTTTCTTGTCCACTTTAAGGTAATTCGTCAGAAAATCAAAATTCAGCCCGATTGTCCTGTCTCTCCAATATCCTTTTTTAGGATAGTTAAATGCGTGCTGCCCTGCCATCATGAATGAAGTAAAATGCCTTCCCGAAATCCCGACATTAGGCACATCATTGAAGCGCATGCACATCTGAGGCACAAGCAACGGGTTGGCATTATACTCAAAAAACATTTTCCCATTTTCTATTCTTTGGAAATCCTGTATGCTTGCGATAGTAAAATACAAATCCTGCCTCCATCTGCTCACAACTGGGTACCTCTCCACTATTTCATGCCCTTCCTTTTTGAAAAAGCCGGAAAAAATCTCCCAAAATCTGACATAATCAAATTCTTTAGGATTTGTGCTTATGAAACTGTACGGTTCGTGTTCGGGATCCCCGCAAAGCTCCCTTTCCGGATCCGCAGTCCAAAAATTCTTTCCGCATTTCGCACATTTTTTCCTTTCGAAACCCTCCCTTTCAAAAACTTCCGTATAATAATATTTTTTGTATTCGCTGCTGAATTGATTCCTAAGAAAATCCTTGTTTAATTCCATATAAACATCATTTTTGTATTTTACCGCTCCACACATTACACCGATTTTTAAAAAATATGCACATGTTGCATTTCCATGATTCGTTTTCTGGTACAGGCAGGGCTTCCCTCTCTCCCTTCCAATATCCGAATATAAATTTATTTATGTTATTCAATTCCTCTTCTTTGTAATCTAATTTATAAAGCTTTATTGTTTTATTTGTAAACTGGTTTCTATACCTTATATACATTGCGTCGCTTATACCCGGTATGGATTTTATTGAAGAAAAGAACATCTCTTCGATTTTTTTAATTTCTTTTGTTTCATCGTTAACGTTATAAACGGATAACTCCCTCGCAAATTCCTCACTGATTTTCAGGTTTGCTGAATTGTATGCTCTCCTGAATGTGTAATTGCTGTATTTGCCGCTTTTCATGTCTTCAAGAAGTTTCTTATAATAAATTACTTGAACTTTGTTGGAAAGAAGCTGCTCTTTGTTTGGTACTGTATCCTTAAACCTTGTTTTGTCTTCCAATACAGATACTTTATTGTTTCTGATATCCAATTCATCAATCTTCCCTATTACGTCAAATCCTTCGATAAAACCGAAAATTTGCAATTCGCGCGTTTTCTTGTTTTTTCTTAATTCATTCAATGCAACCCAGTTCGTATAAAGGATTTTGTATACATAATCCGCATAAGTTTTTGGCTCTAACTGTAAAGGAACATTTACTTCTTTCTCTAGCATCTCGTGAATTATTTTGCCTTTTATTTCTTCTTTTGAGATTTTTTCACCATAAAGGTACCTAAGCTCCATCTGCTTCTCGCACCAATACTGCGAAGCAATGTCTGTTACTCTTATGCTTCTCTTTTTCAATTTTTTAAGTATATCCATAATTTTACCTTATAAACATAATTTCTTATTGCATAATTGTTGTTGCCGAAGAAGTAACCGTTGAAATTGTAGTTGATGGACTAATAGGTGTTGATGAATTTATGGTTATGTTGTTTGCAGCATTTGGTGTGCAGCCCAATTTATGTATCTGCGTACCATTTGTCTCGTTTACTGTTATGAGTATGCAGGGGTGTTTTGGCTGATATAGTGGTTGTCTTATTAATATTCTTCTGCGGGATTGAAGTAGTTATTTTGGATTGATGCTGTGACAATGCCACGCTTGCAAACACAACCCCAATTATCGCAGCTGCAAGTGCCGCTATTACTATATGCGTGTAGGTTCCTTTCCTCATAAAATTACTTCTTGGACAAACTATTTAATTCTTTATTATTGATTCTTAAGTATTAATAATATTTGAGGAATTGGCATTTGGGCAGTATCAGCCCGCCAACCATTCGTCATTGCAAAGAGCTCAGCGATTACCTCATTCATCACTATACTGCTTTCTCAAAAAGAATTAATAAACGTTTTCAAAGGTTTTTATAAAATTCTTCCATGTTTCTAAAAAGATATTTTGGTTTTTCCGCTTTTAGCAGACTGTAGTCGTCAAGACCGGAACTGATAACGCACGAATCGATTTCCGCGAATTTTGATGCGAGCACATCGTCAATCATATCCCCTACATACACTGCCTTTTTCTTTTTCAATTTAAATTTTTTCAAGATGACATTTATACAGTAAGGGTTTGGTTTTAGCAGCATGGAATCCTGTGCGCTTACAATCATATCAAAGTAATGACTGACATTCAATTTTTTTGCCTCCCTCACAATCCTCCATCTCCCGCCATTGCTGAATACTACAATCTTTTTATTTTCTTTTTTAAGCAATTTAAGGATTTTCACTATTTGGTCTTGCGGTTTTGGCATGGCGAAAAACACGATCAAATCTATCAAAATTCTGTATCTTTTTTCTTCATCCACTTCAAATTTTTCGATGCTCTCAAGATCTTTCTTGCTTATCTTGAATTCCTTTTTTTTATCCAAATCCTCAAATTTCTTTTTGCTTTCCTCTTTTTTTATTTTCCAAAACGGGTTTATCCTCTCATTCAATTTGTTCAACAGCCTTATCTTGGTTATTGTTCCGTCCCAATCAAAAATAAAGATATCGTAGTTATCAATCATTCCCATCTGTTCACCGGTTCATTTCCAAATTATTTCTATGCTTGGTTTTTGCGGAAGTGCCCTTGCCGACCTTCCAGAAGTTGACTCATTTTCGCTTTCAATTACTATTTCGGAATTGAACTTGTTTTCGAAAAACGATTTTACCTCATTAAACGAATTTTGCATCTCTTTCATATTTAAATCAAGTCTGCCCACCAACTCCTTGGGATTTTTGAATTGCGAGAGGAATTTTGCCGTTTTTTCCTTATCCTTGCCCGCCCTTGTTATCGCCTCGCTGATTTTTTTTGTCTCTGCGAGCACATTATATGCATCAAGTTTCCATTCACTTGCGATTATTATTTTTATTTTTTCTATTTTCTTTCCCTTGTTATCCTGCATTTTTGAAGTCAAATCAATCGTGTGTGTTATGTCAATGGCAGTAGCATCGATTATATTCTCGTATACTTCCAATTGCGGGTTTAATAAGCTTTCATTGGCAACAGGCCACTTCTCATTCACAATCAAGGAATTATTTCCAAGCATGTGCCAAAGTTCTTCGGAAATATGCGGCATGACGGGAGTAAGCATTTTTATCACCTCAGTGATATATTCTTCCAGCACTATCTTGTTAGAGCCACCCATTTCGTTATATCTCTTTAATTCGTTTACGGAATTATAAAATATTTCGTCATATGCGCTTTTTATCATTACATCGTCAAAAAGCTCTGTCGCCGTTTTTATTTTTTTGCTGAGTCTGGAATAGAGCCAAAAATCTATGTTTTTTAATCCCTCATTCGTGCCCATATTCCTTGTTGCCGCAAGGTTTTCCACAAATGCGAACAGGTACTCTATTCTGGATTTGATTCCGTTAACCGAAGCCTCCCTAAAATCCGAATCCATTCCGAGATCCGAATTTGCGACAATATTCATTCTTAACGGATCCGCGCCGTATTTTTTTAAGGCGTCTGTCAAAGGGACTACATTTCCAAGGCTTTTGCTCATCTTTTCCCCTTCATATATCACCATTCCGTTTGTCACTATCTGTTTAGGCCAAAACTTCTCGGGAAACAGGGCTACGTGGTTGAATATATACATTGTCAAATGGCTCGGTATAAGCTCCGAAGCCGAATGCCTTGAAGTGAACGTGTACCAATAATCCAAAGATTTTTTGCATTTGTCTATTATCAGGGAGTCTATTCCTGTCGTTTTTGATACCCCTTCCAAATCTCCCTTTGAATTGAACACATAATCAAAGAACTCCCCTTTCAGGTTTTCTGGTTTTATGTTATTTTCATGTAGTATGTTCGAGAAGGTGTAAAAAGACATGTAGATAGTCGAATCCGATAAAGATTCTATTATATGATCTGGGTTAAAAGGGAATTTTGTTCCCAATCCCTGCGCCCTTTCGGCAGCTTTCATATCAAGCCAATCCACAATCATTTTGTAGCTGTGCCGCATTTTTTCAGGATATATCCTTATCTTATCCAGATAATTGCGCACGCCCTCCTTCCACTCCTTGTTTCCGTAATCTATAAACCATTGATCGTTCACCTGTTTTACGACTACGCGTGTCCCGCATCTGCAGTATACATCCTCTTCATTTATCAATACATACAAATCCAGTGCCTTATTCTCTTTTTTCAGCATTTCGGTAATCGCAGTACGCGCCGCAGGCTCGTCCATTCCCGCATAATCCCCTACTGTCATATATCCGTTCCTTGCCTCTTTTTTGTATAACTCTTTTGTCGCTCTTTCCACTATATCGCTGCTTGATTTGTCGTTCCAGCCGAACAGGGCCAGATGTACCAATGAGGGAATATTGTTTTTGTCGGATTCGCCCCTAATCTCTATCACTTGTTTATATGGCTCTTTGGGGATTGCGATCCCTTCCTTTTCCAGCTTTTTAAGCGCAACATAATCGAAGGGTGCATGAGCCGGAACGGACATCACAATCCCCGTTCCAAAATCGGGTTTGACAAAAAATCCGTGCAGTAACGGAATTACCTCGTTTGTTATCGGGTTTATTGCCATCTTCGACTTAAGTTCATTGCCCTCTATTTCTTTTATTGTCTTGATATCAAACTGATAGGAAAGAAGTTCGGACACCTTTTTAGAAATGTACAGTTTATCGCCATTTATCTCGGCAAGCACGTATTTTTCGTTCTCGTTTATGAATAAGTTTGTCACTCCGTAAAGTGTTTCGGGTCTGTACGTTGCACATGCAAAAGCGGCGTCCGAATCGTTTTCCCTGAATTTTACCATTACTATCCTTTCAATCTCGGGTTGTACATCGTGTTTTGTGTCGTGCTGGCCTACCGCATTATTCTCGTTCGGGCACCACCCGAGATAATGGTTTCCCTTTACGAGGTAACCCTTTTCCTTGAGCTTGTAAAACTGCCATTCCACCATTTTGCTGAACAAAGGGTCTATGGAAGTAAACTTTCTTCTCCAATCAATTCCGAAACCAGCTTTTTTCATCGCATGCTCGACACTTGCGCTGAAATACTGGGCCACGAAATTTGGATCACTCATCTTCTCTATGTTTTCCATTGATATGTGGTATATGTTGGTAAGATCATCTATTATCTCTTCCTCCTTTGCGGTTATCCTTTTGGCTATTGCCAGAACAGGCGTGCCCGTTTTATGGAATCCCATCGGGAAAAGGACATTATACCCTTTCATTCGCATATATTTTGCGTAAGTGTCAGTAGTGCCATAAGTCAAAAAATGCCCTATGTGCAGTGCGGTATTGGGATAGGGCCATGCGGCAGTGATCAAAATTTGCTTTCTTCCGTCAGGCTCCGCTTCGAATACCTTGCTTTCATTCCATTTATTCTGCCATTTTTCGTCTAATTCTTCATAATTTATGCCCATAGGATTTACCTTTTTAAGTGATCTGCCTGTATCTTTTATTCAGAGAATATTTTTATACTTTTGTCAGGAAAATACCTTGTTAGCATGGATATATTTATGGTAAGAGTGGCGAGTCTGGTCGCGGTCGCATTGTTATACCTGCTTTATGACCTGTTCAACAACAGGAGCATACCAAGCGTTTTCGCTTATGCGACAGTCGCCTTCGGCGTATTCATGACTATCCTTTATTTTAATTATGCAATGATACTTATTAGCATTGCGGTCGCTGCCGCGATTTTCGGCATAGGGTATTTACTGTACAGGAAAGGACAGCTCGGATTCGGCGACATAACAGAATTCGCAGCACTGTCGCTGATATTTCCGTTTCAGCAGACGCCGCTCATGAATAATCTATACCAATATAACATACCCTTTATAGTGTCTGTGGTAATCGCGGCGGGATTGGCGGCGCTTCTCATCGTACCCATTTTCTACATCCCTGCCGCAAAGAAAAAATTTCCCAAAGCGCTTATTAATTACATATCAAAGAAAGACGCATCCAGATCCATAATAGTTGGTTTATCCTATATGCTATTGATTGCCGTAATGGTTCTTTTTGTCAGAATACAGATATATGGGATTTTGATTCTGGCGGCGCTCACATTCGGTTCGGTGTTCACAATATTATTCGAAAATCCCATAACGAATTCGATGGTTGCGAATGTCGGGATAAACGAACTCGAGGAGGAGGATATAATAGCGATGAATATGCTTAGCGAGAAAACAAAAAGGAAGCTTAATAGCGAGATAAAGGGATTTACGGGTCTGGTAACAAGGGATATGATTGTTAAAATGAAAAGGAAGCATATCAAAATAAAGCTGCCAGTATACAAAAAAGGAATTCCATTCGCCGTTCCATTATTTGTAGGAGTTATAATAACCCTATTGTTTGGGAACCTGTTCTTCATACTTTTGTGATGTTGCCTTCATCGCCTTTGCCGTCTTCCCACATACCTCCCAAATCCCATCTCCTTGAATTCGCTTATGTCAAGCCTTATCTCTTTTAGTTTTATCCTGGCAAAATCCTCTATCTCCCTTATCTTATCTGTCTGTCCGTAATTAAAGATTGTGAATGCCACTCCATCGTTTTCTATTCTGGCGCTTCTCCCGACTCTGTGCACATATGTTATTGCATCATTCGGTGCATCAAAATTTATCACCCCTTCCACATCCACTATATCTATTCCTCTTGATGCGACATCAGTGGTTACGAGGAATCCGCTTTTTTCGGATCTGAATCTGCGCATCGCATTTTCCCTGATCTTTTGCTGCAATCCGCCATGCAGTAACATCGCGCCATAACCGTAATCCTTCAATATTTTATAGATTACCAATGAGTTGTACTTAGTGTTCGAGAATACAATGCCTTTTCTGATATCAGTTTTATGCAGGTATGCGAGCAGCGCGGAGAATTTGTACGAAGTGCTGGATACCGCATAAATGTGTTTTATTCTTGCCCCGATAATCTCCGCTTCCTCGTACCTGCTTACCTTCTCCTGGTTTTCCATATATCTTTTTGCAAGCTCTTTTATTTCTTCAGAGATAGTCGCTGAAAATAGCAGTGTCTGCCTGCCCTTTTGTGCGTTTGAGATTATATACTCAATGTCCCTTTTGAAACCCATGCTGAGCATCATATCCGCTTCGTCAAGAACAAGGAATTTTATGTCCCATGCCTTCAATACGTCCCTATTCAGCAGGTCTATTATCCTTCCAGGAGTCCCGATTACTATATCTACCCCTTTTTTTATCCTGTCGGATTGCGGCTTTAGCGAGACGCCCCCGTAAACAACCATCGTGGTTATGTCCAAATTTTTGGATAGCTTTTTTGCAACATCGCCGACCTGCAATGCAAGTTCCCTAGTGGGCAGCACTATTATCGCAGAGACATTCCCGCCGTGCACTGCGGATTGGAGAATCGGTATCAGGTACGCAAGGGTTTTGCCTGTTGCGGTTCTTGCTCTCACGATTACGCTGTTGCCTTTGGTAATCTCGGGTATCACTTTATATTGCATTTCGGTAGGTTTTGAAAAACCCATTTTTTTTATCGAATCCAGCAGTTTTTCGCTGCTGCATATCTCCTCAAATTTCATATTACCAATTATAAAACAAAATCTATAATCCTTTGTGCGGCAAAGCGGAGCATCCTCTTCGACTGCCCTTCGCCATCTTATTATTTTATAGGAATATTTAAATATGTATTTATGTATATATTTATTTACTAAAGTAAATAAGTGGTTGAGAGAATGAAACAACAAAAAGCAATGACCGGAGTTTTTAGATTGCCTGCGATTGCCAAAAGGGTTTTTAGGATTATCCTGCCGTTTGTTATCACCGCGATGATCCTTGTCAAGGTTTCGGCAGCGCAGAGCGCATCTTCCGGCATAATATCGCAAATAACATATATCAAGGAGGTTCTTTCCCAGGTAGGCCCGGCTTTAAGCGCGCTTCTATTTGTGCTTGCAGGGATATTCTACGCCATCGGCCAGATCCTTCCATACGACAAGAAAGCAAATTTCCATACCACCGCCATAAACATAATCATAGGGGCGGTAGTGGTCGGCGTATTGAGCGTCGCATCAAACACGCTTGCAACCGCTTCGACACATCTGCTGAGCAATTTTACGAATGTGAGCTTGAATAGCAGTTGATTGGATGCAAAGCCCGTTCTTAGGTTATGACATCGCAGTAGGACTTGTTTCCATAATGATAGCCGTGTCAGGCATAATACTCGGATTGGGGATAGCGACCGATGACAAAAAGCTCAAGGATATCGGAAGAAGCGAGCTTGTGCAGGCAATAGTGAATGGGGTGATTGTGGGGACACTCTTCTTCATATTTTCAGATTACGGGATAATTGCAAATATAAGCAACTTCCTTGTCAAAAGTTCGTCTAGCATAGTGTGCAGCGGAACCGCAAATAATTATGCGATATGCTTCGCACAGCAGTTTCTTGTTGGCTTGAGCCCCATAACCGTAAATAACGCCCAATACCCCACCCTATTCATGAGCGTGACCGGGCTTCTGGCTCCGATTACGATGCTTTACGGGACACTCGCATTTATTTCATCCCTTTCGTTCAATGCCGTTGTGGTCTCTATAAGCCTTGCCTCCCTGTTCAAGCCGATTCTGACGCAGCTGAACTACATGATCACAGCCTTGTCGATGTCGCTGCTTAGCCTCGAGGCGCAATCCATACTTCTTAGATTTATAGATTTGACAGCTCTTCCCGTATTGCTGCCTGTCGGAATGGTACTGAGAAGCTTTTATTTCACCAGAAGGCTTGGCGGGACGATACTCGCGGTTACGATAGCGTTTTTCGCCGTTTTGCCCCTGACCTATCTGCTGAACGCCCAGCTTGTCGCGGAATACGCTTCAAATTCAAACCAGTCTATAAACGGGCTGGTGTTGAATTCTACCAGCGTGAAATCTAATCTGATAAACGATATACAAAATTCCGGGATAAATGCCCTTTCAGTATCATCGATCTCGAGCAGCATCGAATCACTTTTGGCTAGCGCGTATGGCGTTTTGAACAAGATCTTTGATTATGTTGCGTTGGTGATAGTCGAGGCGTTTTTCCTGCCGATATTCAGCATAATGCTTACGATAGTCTCAGCAAGGGAACTGGCGAGGATCTTCGGTTCAGAAGTGTCATTCGGCAGATTTGACATATTTTAGGTAATTTTATGGATATCGCATTTTATGTATTTATGTCGTTTTTTTTCATTGCGCTTGCACTTGGCGTGCTTACGCTTAATGCCGTTGCGGTTGTTTTCGGAATTCTCATGCTTTCAATCTCCATATTCGTCTACAAGGGATGGTATATCATTGAAGATTTGATATTCAGGCATTCAAACGTGATAGAGCTTCTTGACGGATATGAGCTGAGCGGCAACAGATTTACGGCCATAAGGAGAATGGGCAATGCGTTTATATCGACAGCCGCCGCATCAATCGATACATCGCATATAGGCGAAATGGACAGGGAAAAACTTGAAAATCTTATCAAAAATACAAACAAGCCCTTCAAGCTGATCATGTATGTCCAGAAACTCAACACATCAAAGATACTCAACGAATTGAAAACGAAACAGTACATGAAAGAAAAGGAGATCGAAAGGGTTTCGAGAAGCAAGCACAGCGAAGGAAAAGCAAACCAGCTAAAAAGGGAGATCATACAGATAGAAAACGACATAAACGAGATGGCGTCAGGGAAAATTCCCTTAAAGCTCGCATATTACGTTGTCGTATCGTCCTATTCCGAAAGCATGTTCACCGCGCAGGAAAACGCCATATTCTCGATCAAGGAGATATCCAACGCGTTTAACGGGATTCTGAACTCCGAAGCCAGGCTGCTGGAAGGGCAGGAACTCGCAGAATTGCTGAGATTTGACAGTACAATGGTGTTTTGATGGATAAGCTATCCAATTCCTACAACGCTTCAAAAGCCGTTCATGTGATGAGGGAGAGCGAAAGGTTTGACAACGACTCAATAAAAGGAATATATCTGGGAAAAACCCTCGCATACAAACTGCCGTTTTTTCTTAACCAGGAAAGCCTTCTAAATCCGCACATAGCGATACTTGGCATGACAGGATGTGGAAAGACGTTCCTCCTAAGATCGATTATAGGCAGATCATTCACTTACCATAGCAGGGGTTCCATTGTGATGGACTGGAACGGGGAGTATTCCGAAATAGTCAATTTCCTCTCGGGAACCGAATGCGAAATCGGCAACCGCGGCGATCTGGAAAAAATAGGCAAGAAAAGGAATGACGGAATTGTGAGCTTCAATCTGTCAAAACTCCGGGACAAGAACGAAAAAGAGAGAATTGCCGTTGACATACTCGGCAATGCCATATCTGAAATGCGCCTTCGCAAGTTGAATGGGAGGCTGTCAAAATTGGTAATCATAGATGAGGCATGGAAGCTTCTGAAGGCGCAGGAGCTTGCGCTTTTATTCAGGGAAAGCAGAAAGTACGGCTTCGGAATTATAGTGGCAACGCAGCTTGCCAGAGACATAATAAACGAAATTATCGCCAATTCCGCATGCATAATAATATTCAAGCTGCAGAACAGCACGGATTTCGAGCTGCTTGAAAAATCCGGCATAATAAATTCCGAGGAAGTGGCGAGGATAACCGAACTTCCCATAGGTTCATGCCTCGTACTCCAAAGGTACAAGGAAAACCCGAATCTGATAAACAAGATATTCATAGAGAGAATCGAGGGCATGGATTATTCGTGTTATAAATTTTTTGGTGGTGCAATGAGATTTGAGGTTGTTGCGGAAGAATTCATAAATCAGACAAATAAACTTGGTGCGGATTCAGAAATCAAAAACGCCATAATCAATTATGCCGAGCAAAACGAAAGGAGGATTGATTTGGCGAATTTCATCTCGTTTCTATTCAAATCCGGCTTTGGAAGGGCGGACATTGTGAGATATCTGAGGTCGCTGAAGGTAGACGACATTTCAATATTGAAAGCCTACAATTCTGCGTCAAGGCTCATTGTAGACGTTTAGGTGGGGCGATGATTCTAAGTTCTTCGTTTGCGGTCAATGCGTCAATCAAGCCAAACACCAATATGAGAGACATAAGGAATACGATGAACCAGCTGCCCAATCTGAGACTTGTCTCTTTCGGAACGAAGATCTCATACGAGATACTGGACAACTCCGGCGAGGAGCATTCGGTACTGGAAATACTTCCGAATCGCGTAAAAATCATCTTCTTTTTTTCAAAACCCAATCCATTAACCTATAATAGCAACCTTCTGAAATTTCTCTCCATGCTTGCGTATCTCGACAGGCATTTCGTCATCGAACTGAGAACGCTTTATCCATACGTCATAGAAGCGATACGCGAATCAATGTTCCCGAACAGCAATATCGAAAACAACAACGTACTTTTAGAGATGAAGATCGAGGCCCTGAGCGATGCGAACAGGGAGTTATCCGCCTATGTCCTTGAAATCGAAAAAAGGAAGCTCGAGGAAGCCGAAAGATACGCGGTATTTAAAAAGTTTTTTGAAGATGCCACGGAAAACATCTGCAAAAAGAGCGGCTACAGGAAAGAGGTCGTGGAAAGAAACCTCAATTTTATAGGGATTGACGAAGCCACAATAAAAAAGGCCACCGACATGTTGACTGCCGAAAAAAAATTCAGGTGATTGATTGGAGCTCAAAATAAAAAAACTGAAGCTTTCCGCAATCGAGATATTCTTTGTGCTATTGGCATTTATTTTTGCCGCGTTTATCGCATTGGGGATAACGCCCGAGGACCTGTTCGGTGCGCTGTACAATTACTTAGACATAATCTACATTGCGGCCGGTTTGTCAATATTCTATTCCATAAAAAAACTTTCGGAAAGCGCGGTTATGAACAGGAAGATATCGATAAACTACGCCGGCGAAAATTATGCGGAGAAAAAGGTAATAGCGAGGGAAGAAATAAAAAGGGTCATAGGCGAAAATCACGGCGCAAACGTCGAAACACTGCTGGACGCATTCGCGAAGGATATGGATGCCGGGAAACAGGCAAAGGAGGAGCTGGAATTTGCATTGAGGAAATTCGAGAAGGAAGACGACAATTTCCATTACCGCAATGGCAGAAACGCTCTTGCGGCAAGGCACGTATACGAGATGGCGATGCTACGCGGGGATTATTCATTGGAAGGCGAGGACATACTTAAAGCGAACCGCGTAATATGGCAGCCAATCGGCAAGTTTGAACCGGAATCCTTAAGCAAGTTTGAACCGGAATCGTTAAAAAATCGCCATATCGTCATCCTTTCGTTCAACGGGATGCAACGCAGATTTTTATCAAAGTACCTTTGTATGTTCAACGAAAAATGCGCCGGATTGTTCTTTCTGAATCTGTGCGGCTATGCGGTGATAGAAGATGTTGTATTACACTGAGGAGATAGCAAAAATGGGCTTGGCTGTCGCATTGGCATTGATTTTCGCAATCGCATTTGTCGATTCTTTTGCCTCATCGGAAAAGCAGTCAAAGGCCATGAGAGGTTTGATGATAAGCTGCATTTTGCTGTTGGCATTCTGCGTATTGTTGATCAAGGTGTTTTGATGTTGGAATATGTAAGGGGCATATACAAGGCAGAAAGGGATTATCTGTTCGTAAAGATTCTGATGCTGTGCGCAATGAGCCTGATCATATCCATGGCTTTGATAAGAATGTTCCCCGCGCCGCATGTTTTTGCATATTACGTCTTTGCCGCCTTCGCAATTGCTGATATTCTAATCTCTTTCTTGTTGGCGTCTAAACACCGCAACAGTGCCGCGGCGATTTACAGGCTTGCGTTTTACACCGCGATTTCTGCAATCGCGCTGGCAGTGATTATATGACAAAGGCATTATTCGAAGTGTGTGCGATTTCAAATCAGGGTACGGACAAAAGAAGGTTCATCGAAGCCATGGGAAGAAGGGAATTTGCGATAATACACAATCTGGAAAATGGAAAGCTATACATTTATTTTCAGGAAGACGACGTAGTCAACAAGACCATGCTGCTTAACAGCCTGCCGGGTTTTGATATCGCCGAAAGGCAGACCGAGATAAACATTGCAGAAATGCACGTGATGTCCCTTTACAAAAGCGGCGAGAGCGAAATCAAGCCGATCAAGGATATCATATCGCTGCAGAACGCTTCCGGAATCGTGATGCTTGTCTTTGTCCCTGCGGCTGACAGCGAAATAGAAATTTTTAAGAATGACATCGAAAGGCAACTCTCGGAAGGCAAGACCAAGACCACATCATCGACAACCGGAAGTTTTTTCGGCGGGAATAGGACGAACATATCCGCGCATATGGACATATTTGAAAAGACGGACGAAAGAAAACTTTTGACATCGATACTCGAAGATATCGACAGCACGATGCTTTCCGGAAATTCCGTTTACAAGCTCTTTTTTGCAGTCAGCGAAGATAAGCAAAATTCCATATCCAAGGCGCTTGCGGAAAGGCATATCCTGCTTCACGAAGAACTTATAAAGATGAAGGGACCAAATCCGGATCGGTTGTTCGATGTTTTAAGGACGAAAAAATCAATACTCTATGGAATGTCGCATATAACAAATTTCATGGAGGTATACGCAAACAGGTTAAACTACGTGATTGAAACGTTCAGCGAAAGCACCAAAGGCGGCATAAAAATAGGCACATACCTGAAGAATGGAGTGCATAATACAAATAACGAAATAGGAATCGAAAAGTCGGCATTCAATCTTGGATTTGTCCTTTCAGGGCTGCCGGGAACCGGAAAAACAAGCGAAGCAATGTCCATAATAGAGCAGATTATAAGAAGCGAACCAAGCAAGACAAGGATTGCGATTATATCGCCAACGGACGAGTGGAACGACTTTGCGCTGGCGCACGGCCTGCATCTTATAAGCATAAACAATGACTCTTTGCCCATCAACTTTTTTTCATGTCCAAACGGCAGCGCAGACAAATTTTGCGAGGATCTTGCGCTTCTTATTTCTGCCGCGTCAAATTCAGGGCCTTATCAGAACCCCATGGAAAAATGCCTGTTGAACGCGTTTAAACGCTCCTATAGAAAAAGCGGTAGCCCGAATCCCAGCAAGGTATACAATAATATAGAGGAAAGCATCATCAAGCTTCACGGAAAGATCTCGAATGTCGGTATCAGATACACAAAGCACGGCGAGAATATAAAGGCCGCATTGGAAAACCTCAGGGTTATACTGAATAGGGCGGAGTATTCGGTCACTGAAGGAATCCAAATTTCATCCCTGCTCGATAGCGGAATTGTGTTTGATCTGTCGCATGTCAGCAATAACATAAAGCCGTACATCTACGCGCTGCTGCTCAACCAGCTTTATTCCATAGCAGGCGAGTTCGATGTTTATGGCGACGATTCGCTGAGGCTGTTAATCGGGATTGAGGAAGCGCAGATAATCTTTAGCATGAACGACAGGAAAGAATCGGCAGCGGCAAAGGATCTTGAAAAACGGATACAGGATTTCAGGAAAAAAGGCGTCGGAATCATGCTCATTGTGCATAGCATAAGCGATATCGATGTCGGTATAAGGAGGTTGTGCCAAAACAAACTTTATTTGAAACAGGCTCCGGACATTGCGGGGATAGCGGCAAAGGATTTGGTGTTTACTTATTCCGACATGGACAACGTAATAATGAAACTCAAGCACCTGGATTCAAGGGTGGGCGCGTTCGATTTCGTGAGAAAAATAGGCAGTGAAAAGATTTCTTCGGATTCAATTTTTGTCAGGACAAGCGACTACAACCTAAAGAGATTTGACGCAAACGCAAAAGAGATTTACGAAAGAAAAAGAATAAAGGTTGAAAAGGACAACAGGATAAAAAGCGCGTTTACGCTGCTTGACATAAGAAAAAAGGGAGACAATCTAAAAAAAATTTCAAACGCCAGAATAATCTATCTTGGAGAAATAATCGGCAGCCAAGAAATAGAGGAAAACAGGTTTGACGTGAACGATCTGCTGGAAGGCAGGGAATACATTCTTGAACTGCTAGGAGAAAACAACAGGCAGGTCTACAGGCACAAATTTACGGCAAGGGAAAAGATAGACCTTTTATTGAGCAATAAAGGATTGGAAAAGTACGTTGTCTGATCTCTTATAGGCTTATTAATTGTAATTATGTATACTATATAATAGTGAAGTAAATGAAGTTGACCCAGGTTGTAAGGATAGAAGTAATTATGGAATATTGGAAAATCCTGCAGGGATAACACTGGCCGCATAATTTTGCATTGCACAAAATCAGAGTATAAATTTTATTGATAAAGCCAGATT
>JAJZVQ010000004.1 GCA_021845575.1 Microcaldota archaeon
CCAACTGCTGGTTTATATATTTCCAATTTCTAAGATTGTTCATGTTCGTCGCCTAAAACGAACATGCCTGAGGATTTTTATAAATCCTCAGGTTTTATTAGAATACCGGAATTATTGGACACAGCCCGAAGTCAGAAAGATTTAAATATTAGGGAAGCGTTAATTATCAATGAAGGTCTTGATATGAAAAATTCCGCCCACACTAAAAAGAATTTAAAGAAAAAAATCAAAGCGAGCAAGAAATCCGCAAAGGTAGCAAATAAAAAAATCAAAACTAAAATGGTTACTAATAAAACCACAGCAAAAATAAGACATAAAGTCGTTGTTGCAGGCAAGAAATTGGAAGCCAAAGCAAAAATTGCAAGTCATAAAATAAGGAACGCCGAGAAAAAGGCAGGATCAAAAACCAAAATAATTAAAGTAAATAAAAAACAACAGTCTACTAGGAGGAAAAAAGTTGTCGTATCAATCCCGACGCAAAAAGAAGTAAATATTGCATTAGATATGTTGATGAAAAATAAATTTGCAACAGAATATTTGCAGAAAAACGTGAGCAAAGACGTCATGGAAGTTATTAATTTATTGAACACCCCAAGGACGGATGAGCATATATCATTACAGTTAGAGATGAAAATAAATTCAGTAAGAAGAATATTAAATATAATGCAAGGCTACGGAATTACTAATTATTATATATCAAAGAATACAAATGGATGGCTTTCCTTCGCTTGGTATATAAACACAAATAAAATAAATTCCTTTTTTGATTATATCAATTCAATAAAAAAAGAGGAAATAACCGTAACCGAAGACTGCAACGATTATTTTGTATG
The DNA here is from genome assembly GCA_021845575.1 of Microcaldota archaeon. GTDB lineage: Archaea > Micrarchaeota > Micrarchaeia > Micrarchaeales > Micrarchaeaceae > JAJZVQ01. The sequence continues at coordinate 834 of JAJZVQ010000004.1, forward strand.
TGATAAATGCTATGACAAAGATAAGCTCATATTCCAATTTGATGCGGCATTCGAGTCTGGTTTCAAATGCAGTATCTGCGGAAGTAAATTTAAAAGAATAAATAAGGAGGATGCAAAGAAACTCGCTTTTGGCAAGGATTCGTCAGAAGAAAAAATTTACAATAAAATTTAATGCATTCATATAAAAATTTTTTCCACAAACTTATATTATGGGAAAAATAATTGTCATTGCAGGCCTTTCAGGAGCAGGAAAAACCACACTGGTAAATAGTATTAGCAAATCCCTAAAACACGCCAACATAAATTTCAAGGTTGTCAATGTCGGCACTTTAATGGAGGATATAGGTATTAAAAATAAATATATAAAGCATCGAGATCAGATAAAGAAAATTGACGTAAAGCTAGGATCAAATCTTAGAGAGCTGGCATATTCAAAAATTTCGAAGCTAAGGGAAAATGTTCTTTTAGATACCCACATCACAATAGAAAATGAATCCGAATCCCGTTTTGTATCAGGGCTTCCGTCAAAAACATTAAAATATTTAAGAAATGTGGCGGCATTGGTATACATCAACGCCCCTTCAGAAGACATAATAAAAAGAAGGAATACAGACAAAAGCAGGAACAGGGAAAAACAGGACGCATTTAGTTTGGATATACAAAGGATTGTGGATATTTCTGCCCTGGCTTATTACAGCTCCTATTTCAATATACCTATTTATATAATTGAAAATAAGAACAGAACGCTTGAAAAATCAATCGATGATCTTAATAGGTCAATTGTCAATATATTAACACCTGCGAGTTCACTCTAATATATTAGCCTTGATGCAAAGAATGAAAAATATGTTTTATACAATATTATCAATAAAAATATCAAATTTGATGATTTTATGGCAAATAAGATTATAATTGTCGCGGGTTTGTCAGGAGCAGGAAAAACCACACTGCTCAATAAGCTTAATCCGGGAAATTATAAAATAATAAATATAGGAACATTAATGAAGGGAGAATTAAGCAAAAAAGGGGAAGAAATAAATAGAGACACCATTAAAAAATTAAGTAATAAAGAGCTTTCAAAATTAAGAAATATCGTATTTGGCAGAGTTCAAAAGTTAAAAAGCAATATCGTGCTTGATACCCACATCACAATAGAGAGCGGTTTAGGTATTTTACCAGGGATACCTTATTCAACATTAAGGTTTCTTAATAACCTTTCAGCATTGGTATACATCAACGCCCCTTCAGAAGACATAATAAAAAGAAGGAATACAGACAAAAGCAGGAACAGGGAAAAACAGGACGCATTTAACATAGACATGCAGAGATTGGTGGACATGTCTACCATTTCTTATTATACCTCACATTTAAATATTTCCTTGTATGTAATAAATAATAAATCAGGTTGCTTAATCGAATCATTTAAGAAACTCCAGAGCGCAATCGACAATGTTTTAGGTGAATAAATGACAACAATTATACCTTTGTACATAGATTTTCTAATAGTGGCGTTGGCGGTAATTTATACTGTGAGTTCGGTATTTCTGCAAAGAAAACTGTCAAATCCGAAAAGGATGAGGCAAATACAGAGAACAATAAAGGAGCATACAAAGAAACTCAATGAGATGATTAAAAACAAAGCTGCAAAAGAGGAAATAACCGCAAAACAAAGCGAAATAATGCCTCTAATGTCCGAAAGCATGAAAAATCAGATGAAGTCAATGCTAGTGGTATTTCCGATTTTCCTGCTTTTATATTATGAATTGCTGCCGCAACTTGCAAATACAATGGGGTTTGCGCAGGACAGCATAAATTTAGTGGGATTTGCACTGAATTATCAGACTTTCTTCTTTGTTATAATCTTTATGACAGGAATTATCTCCACGATAACTATAATGGTTTATGACAGAAAAAAAGCAAAGGAAGAAACAATGTTAGAAAAATCAGTTTTTTAATCGTTTCATTTTGTGTCATAGTTAATAAATACATTTTTATATAAATATACCAGCAGGTGTTTAATTTGCCGCAACCACGTTATAGATCAAACAGTTTTAAAAAAGCCAATAAGATAACACAGACAAAGAGAAATGTGATACATTACAAGAGAGGAAAAAAATCCCTTCCACATTGCCCAATATGCAGACAGGAACTAAATGGGATAAGTTTAAGCAAGGAAGGTGGAAAGTCCAGAAGAACGAATAGCAGAGTATTTGGAGGAGTCCTTTGTGCAAAATGCACTTCCGATGTAATAACCTTGGGTAGCAGAGTCGAAAGAGGAGATATGAAGCTCAATGAAATAGGGATAAAGCAGAGGAGATATGTTCTGCAATTGGTGGCACATTAATGATAAAAATATGCATTAGTGGGCTTGCATCTTCAGGTAAGACTGCATTGGGAGAAATTTTAGCAGAAAGGCTAAATATATTGCATATAAAAGAGAGCTATAAAGATAGCACCAATGGCGATGAAGAGATAATATCCCTCCTAAAAGAGCTCACAGCAAAAAATGACAAGAAATTCGCCGAGATTTTTGACAACAAAGTTAGGGCCCTTGCAGATCAAGGCAATTGTGTTGTTACGACATGGCTGGGCTCATGGATAATAAAGGATGCTACGATAAGAGTGTGGCTAAATGCAAGCATTGAAGAAAGAGCAAGAAGAAGGGCAAAGAAAAACAACACCAAATATGCAAGTACCCTAAGTTTTATAAGGGATTATGACAGATTGACTATAAATCATTTTGAGAACGTTTATGGGATAGATGTGACGAAGCATGGAATATTTGATTTGGAATTGAATACTGAAAAATTAAGTATTGATGAAATGGTTGAAATTATATCCCTTATCACATTAAGCAGAGAAAATTCAAAGTTTTTATAATAAAAATGTCATTTTTTGTAAAAATTTAAGAGAATATTTAAGTCTTATCTTCCAATACGTTATAAAGTGATAAAATGGAAAAAACAACCGAAAATACAAAAAAAAGATATAAAAACCTTTTACGCACTGCCGCAACGGGTTTCGCAGTATTAGGTTTTATGGGGCTGGCAACGGGGTGCGCAAAAACTGCAACAGTAAATCCTGCAACTAAAACCTCTACTGTTAAATCTCAAAATAAAATAATCGTCAACAAAAAACCCAACAAAACAGATAACCAATCAAAACCAGACAAGAAATTAAATAATATGGGCGCAGGCTGCTTATAATTTTCAGTGAACTGCCTCTGAAGGGACTTTGCAAGTTTTCTTGCAATGTTCACTATTCGAAAAACAAAAAGATATGTTTCAAAAACCTGAGGGTTATTTAAATTTTTAATGTATTATTTTCTATAAATTATTAAAAAAGTGGTAATGTGTTATTGGAAGTCGGAAGAGTATGTATAAAAAAATACGGAAGAGATGCTGGAAGCAAAGCGGTAATAACAGAGGTTACAAAAGACGGATTTGTGAAAGTTTTGACCTCTATTAGGTACAAAAAGGAAAGGAAATGCAATACAAATCATTTAGAATTTCTTAATGATAAAATAGACGCAAAAAATAAAGACCTGATTTATAAGACTCTTGGAGTTGAAAAACAGGACAAGAAGCAATAACTTCTAATTTTTATGTTTACTTCTTATTTTATATTTTCAAACAATTCCATTGCTTCTTTCAATGCTGTTTCTTTTTTGTTGGTGCTCAGTATATTGAAAAGTTCAACATAATTTATCTTGCTTTCCATACCGCTTTCCTTGAGTTTTGAAGAAAATAGGGACATCCCCATTTCCTTTACTGACATGTTCCCAAATTTACCTTCTCTTAATTCTTCAATGCTTTCCTGAGTCTCGATATCTGCAAGTTTTGACATATCTATCTCCAAAAACGCGGAATCCAAAAACTTTGAACGCAAAGCCCTGACAGGCATGTCTATACTTTTAAATCCCTTCATTATATTGCCTTTTATGCGCAGTTTTATTATTGGTTTTGTACTATTCGATTTTATTATCCTTTCAATTTCCATTTCCGCCCTGCTAGAAAATAATTCAGGTGTTGCATCTTCAAATTCCAAATCCAAGAATACAAATGGTCTTGAATTTATTTTCCTAAATTCGTATTTTCCTGTTTCCGTATCATAAACAAAAAACCCCTTTGGTTCCTGTTCGCTTTCTTTCAATTGGGTCAATACGGTGCTTCCAGGTATAAGCAGTTCTTTTTCATGCACCTTTTCTATAATTTTATTATGGATATGTCCGTCTATATACAGGTCAAATCCTGCAGGCAAATCCTCCAGATGGATAAAATGATCATTAAAAGGGAGCAATTCGTATACCGATTGATGAAACATGAATACGCTGAATAAACCCTCTGGTTTTGGTACATCCGGAATTTTCTCCCTAATCGTCTCCTCAGACAAACCCCCCATCCCGTATACAGACACCATTTCTCCATCTTTTTCTATAATTGACGTCGCTTCACTTGTATCTATGAGCAACCCCGCAAGGGCGAGGACGCTTATGGGGTTCTCCCTGCCTTCCATTGTCCGTTCATGGGTTCCGGGTATTGCAATTATTGGCACATCTGTATAAGCCTTCGCGCCCCTTGTAGACCTAAATTCACTTACTCTTGCATTCCATTTCTTTTCCTTCAAGTCCCTGAACAGGTTTACGGCTTGTGCCATAACCTCCGGCTTCGGGTTCCTCCTATCAAATATATCTCCAGGAAGAAGCACCGCATCAGCAGCCGCGCTAGCCATATCAAGCGCTTCTTTTGCCTGTATATAAGCATCCTCATAAAATCTTTCGTATCCTATGTGAAGATCAGACACTATCGCAAGTTTCATACGTTTCACCCCTAGATTATAGCCTGCTTCTTATTTCCTCAATAAATGCCCTTGCAAATTCATCTCCTTTTAAAAGATCCTTGCCATATGCTCCGGCAGCGCAAGGATGCCCCCCGCCAGTGCCTTTTATCAATACAGAAAGTTCCTTCATCAATACCCCCAAATGGATATTATATTTCTTGTCGAGGTTTGGCTTCATCCTTGCAGAGAATGATATCTCCTTTTCGCCGACAGACCAAAACAGGGTTATATCTGACCCTATTCTTATCGCCATATCTGCTGCAAGGTTTGCGTAAGCGTGTGCTGTTCCGTATATAAACAGCAAATTCTTTTCCACGAACGCCGTAGCCTTGAACAAGTCTTCGATGGTCTTTATTCTTTCAGATGCCGGTGAAACATGTTCAATATCTTCCAATAAGGTTATATAATCTGTATTTGCAATCTCAAATAATTTGCCCAGCTGCTTAAATGTCTTTGAATTTGAGTTCTTGAATTCTGCGGAGTCTGATATTATTCCAATAGCAAGAAATTTTGCGTAAGATGCCTCTATAGGCACATGTATAATATCTAAAATATCAAAAACAATGCTAGCTGCAGAATTATATCCCTCATTGCTGTATACATAAAAGTTTTCTTTATTCTCAAATGCCTTATGGTGGTCTATTGCTATTATAGGTCCTTTGAATAAACTCAATTTTTCGGAAAAATTCCCACAACCCTCAAAATTATTGACGTCAAAAAGAATTATTGCTTCAGCATCTTCATCAAATTCATTATTAATTGCATCATCAAAGCCAAGTTTTTTCATTATTCTGGCAGCATTTGAAGTTAGTATATCCGGCGTGCCTATTTTAAAATCTTTGAATGCCTTTGACATAGCTATTGCAGAGGAAATTGAGTCCGAGTCACCCATAGAATGAAATGTAAGGAAAACCTTTTTCTCCCTTACCTCTACGATTTTTTCAATAAGAACTCCAAAATCTATCAGCGGCACAAAATCATTTTTCTCCTTTAAATTCTTCTGTCAAGGTCTGCCTTATTGACTGCTCCCTTTTGTTAACTTCGTTATATTGCTTTAATATTATACCAAGCCTCATTTCTGCCGATTCCATTTTATCCTTCAAATCCTCCAGCGCTTTCTCCTTTGTAGTTTCTACTATCAACCCGCCGATTTCCAAATAAACCCTTCCTGAAGAAACCTGTAGTTCCTTTTCAGCTTCTTTATATTCTTCTTTCTGCTGATTAAACTGCATCTTTTGAAATGTCAGATTCTGAATCTGCATCTGTATGTTTTGGTATTCCTTTGTTAATTTTTCAATTTCTTCTTTTTCCATAATATCAACTAAGTATAGTAAATAATATTTATTTATCTATCTATCTCTGCCATTACCACATCAAGACTTCCCAAAATCGAAAAGAGATCGGCAAATTTTATGTCCTTTGCAAGAATCGGCAGAATTGACAGATTTATGAAACATGGGGATTTAAGTGCTATCCTATAGGGTTTTTGCTTGTCTGGTGCCATATACACAATTCCATTTCCCCTGGGAAGTTCTCTTTCTGAAATAACAACTTCTGATTTTGCTGGGGGGCCTATGAGCTTTATGGGCAGTCCTATGGCATTCTCTTCCGGCATAATATCAAGCACTTGCCTTATTATTTTTATACTTTCCCGCATTTCTTCATATCTGACCCTGTATCTATCATAAGAATCTCCATTTATTTTTACAGGAATATTAAACTTTATCTTATTATAAAAGTAGTACGGCAAATTTTTTCTGACGTCATATTCAACTCCGGACGCCCTTACCACAGGACCTGTAGCCCCATAATTTATTGCATCATCCTTTTTCAATATTCCAATATTTTTAGTTCTTTCCATAAATATACTATTCTTTTCCAGCATGTCCGGATACTCAGATATTTTATCTTCTAAATAATCTGCAAGTTTGTAAGCTTCATCCTTGAAGTTTGCAGGAAGTTCTCTCACCAAACCCCCTAATCTTAAATTCACATAAAACATTCTGCTTCCTGTCACATCTTCCAAAAATTTCATGGTCACTGCCCTTTCCCTAAACGCCCACATAAACATAGTAAACATCTGTCCAAGGTCATTTACAAACGTACCGAGCCATAGCAGATGGCTCGCGATTCTCTGAAATTCGAGCATTATCATTCTTGCATATTGTGCGGTTTCTTTTACTTCTATGCCCACTGCCTTTTCTACGGTGGCGATATACAGATCATCCCAAGAAAGCGGCGCTGCGTAATCCAGTTTCTCAATATACGGAAGATTTTGCATGTACATTCTGGTTTCCATCAATTTTTCAACGCCTCTATGTAGAAATCCTATGTGTGGTTCCACTCTTTTTATTGTATCTCCGTCTACATCAACAACAATTCTCAAAACCCCATGGGTGCTTGGATGTATCGGACCTACATTAATTCTCATTATAGGCATTAAATCATCATCTTTTTTTGTAATCCGAGCCCCATACGTAATCCTTTCTAAGTGGTGCAAGTACTCCATTCCATTCTTCAAGCAAAAGCCTTTTTATGTTTCTGCCCTTTATTCTAATCAAAAACATCTCTGCCAGTTCCCTTTCATACCAATCGGCAGAATGATAAATTTCAGTTACGGTATCTATTTCCGGTTTTTTTCCGTCAACCTCAACAACAACAACCTCACTATTATTCGAAAGCGTGCTGTAAAGAAGGTATACCACTTCGATATAACTATTCTTATCTACTGCTGTTATATATTTTAAAGTGTCATATCCGTTTTCCTTCAGTCCTCTTAATGTTTTCAGTAACGCTTCTTTTTGGATCTCCAACAATTTTATCACCTATTTTCTCTTGAAGTTTAATCAATGCACCAAAAAGGTTTTCAGGCTTTGGCGGGCATCCAACAACATAAACGTCAACAGGAATGATTTGATCTATCCCTTTGATTATATTATAACTTTCCCACCAAGGCCCCCCAGATGTTGCGCATTCTCCATACGCAATCACATACCTAGGTTTTGCCATTTGCTCGTAAAGCCTTTTTATTCTGGGTGCCATGGATTTTGTAACCCATCCCGCAACAATCATAACATCACACTGTCTCGGTGTGCCTCTGAAAAGAAGATAACCTTTTCTTTCAGCGTCAATTCTTGCAGAACCAAAATCCATCAGTTCCATTGCGCAACATGCAAGCCCGAACTGCAACGGCCATAACGAATTTTTTCTGCTCCATTTAATCAATCCTTTAGCCAGATCTTGTGTTATCATACTCAATTTGGCGAATACTACGCCGTTATTCATTTTATATTCTTCAAGCGATTCCGCAGTAAGCTTAGACATCTCTTTCTCAGCGTTCACGAATTCGTCTAAGCTGTAAGGCAATTCATTTTCCTGCATGTTTATCATTTATTAGTTTATACCCTATCAAAGAAAAGCCCAAGGATATTACGGTAAGTAGTATATAAGAAAGTCCAACGTAATAATTGCCATCCAAGATATTTATTGAATAAAGAAGCATTATCACAGCAACCATCTCAAAAGGCAGAAACAGCGCAAAAAAAGAGATATATTCTGTATCAATATCCCTGCTCCTCCCAACCGTATTCTCCCCGCTTTCATATGGCGCATTTTTTACCTTGTTTCCAGGATACTGCTTTCGCAGTAACCTTGAAGCAAAGAGAAATGATACTGGCATAAAAATTGCAAATGCAGCAAAGAAAAGTATCGCAATATAATCGTATAACATATATCCACTATACAATTATTTATAGTTAATATATTAAACTTTATTAAAAATATTACATCATTTTATGTTATAATCGGAGGTTTAATGAATAAACTTATAATTTCAATATTGATTTTTTTTATATTCTCCCTCAATCTTGTAAATGCCCAGTACTGGTTCCAGTCCGGTGCGATTGCAACTTCCAAAGCTTCATTCAACAACGGCGCGAGCGTGTCGATAAAAACGGTTTATAACCAAACTCCAGGTATAGGATCTTTTGGCTTCTGGGTCGGAGAAACATTGAGCAATGGCGCATTCCTCCAAATAGGTTACGAAGTGCCAAACGAAACCGCATTATTTGAAACTAATTGCACTGAATCAGGATGCGATGGAAATGTTAAATTGACTGCCGGGCATCCAACATGGTTTTGGGAATATTTTCCTGCAGGCAATAGCGGGGGCAGCTTTTTAGGAGACATAGGTGGGGATAATTCAGCAGGTGCAAATGGTACATTCAATACTTATTCATTTGAGTCATTTGGCAACACCTGGAATTTTTATTTTAATGGAAAGAAAGTAGGTAGCGCCAATTTGGGAACATCCAATTCAGGGCAATACTCACCGGTTGCATTTGGCGAGGACGCGCAGGCAATCAACAACAGTTCTGTAATGCATATAGTGCAATTCAAAAATTTCAGCTTCTACAATAATGGGTTGTTAGAAAGGATCCCACAGGCATATACCTATGTCGGTTATGGGAAAACAAGCGAAACTTTGTTATCAAACCCATTCGGTGTCAAAGAATTAAACAATATGGTAAATTATTTTGAAGTCGGTTCGGGTATACCAATTTCAAATAATACTCAATTATGGAAGCTGGGTTACTTCAATGATATAATCTCTGAATATGGAGGTATATCCTCAAATTATGAATATTCAGCATATTCCAAAGTGAGGATATCTTCGCCGGAATATGTGTATTTAAACAGCACCGAAAGGGCAGTGTTCAATGGATGGAAGGGATACGGGAATGGAGCGTATTCCGGAAACAGTAATAATGCGACAGTTTATATGGAAGACAATATAACAGAATACGCACAGTGGAAAATTCAATACTACTTTAATGTGAGCAGTAATTACGGAAGTACAAAAGGCAGCGGCTGGTACGATAATGGTACCATCGCAAATTTCTCAATAAACAAGAGCATTATATACATAAACAATCAGAAAAGAGAGGTGTTTGAAAGTTGGAGCAACGGAATAAAAAATCTCTACTCAAAGATACTGATGAATTCACCAAAAAGCGTGACTGCATATTTTAAAACGCAGTATAATGTAAATTTGACTACAAGTTACGGCGGCGCAGAAGGAGGTGGCTGGTACGATAACGGCAGCACGGCAAACATATCCCTCTCAAATCCAGTAATAAACTTGACGAATAATTCAAGAATGGTATTTTTATCATGGAGCAAAAAGTACAATCAAAGTAATTTTTCTGTGACTGTGAATAATTCCCTATCCCTAAATGCAATATACACAAAACAATACCTTTTAAGCATAGAATCAGAAAATACCTATGGTGATAACATAAGCGTAGATTACTATGTTACCAGCATCGGCAGAACCTCATCTCCGGTATTTGTTGACAACGCAACGACATTTGAGATCAACAGCGCCTATTATAAAAATGTTTCATTAGGTATAAAGGAAACCTTGTTCATAAATAAGCCTATGGCGGTAAAAATAAAACTTCCTGTTTCTAACGTTACTATAACTACGCTTGATTACTTCAATATCCCTGTAAACGCATCACTCGACATAACTTTCAAGAACGGAACATCAATAAAAACAGAAAGCGGTGGCAACGGCACAATCACATTCAAAAATGTTCCTTTTGGATATATCGTAGGATATGCGGAATATGATGGTTTAGTGCAGAACATACTAAATGGCAAAATCCTATATTTCATATCGGTAATAAACGAGATAGCGATTCTTGCAGCCATTGCGGCTGCGGTCGGGTCAATCATCCTGCTTAAAAGGAATGCAAGGCATTGATGTCTTTTTATATATAGGTGTACAAAACCCGCCCCTTGGAGGCAAGGTGTTTAAAGAGATACCTTGACACAGATTTCGATATTTCAAATGGTATTTCGTGGTGCTGGTTACAGTAAAGGTCCTGTGGGCCCGAGAGATGAAAACATACCGCAGAATTATATCAGGAAGCAGGACTAATCTACAGTATTAGTATACAAATCTATGCCTAACGGCGTAAAACTAAATGTTCTTCGCCAGGGTAGGGATTTGAACCCTAAAGCCCGTGAGGGCACCGGTTGCCCCGTTTGCATCACTGATCAGCTCTTGAGCAAAATCTCAAGACCGGCGCATTACCGGATTCTGCCACCCTGGCATAATAAACATAATAATTAAATCCTGCAATTATTTATCAGTATCACTTTTGCTGGCTTTGCTCTAGTCCCTCTTGGTAAATTTCAGACGATAGTTTGTATCTTGATACAGTATGGGCTATTACTCTTCCCTTACCAGTAAACTTCGCAAGAAATATTCCGATTCCTCCGAATACGGCGCTTCTTACATTATCAACAAAGGTTATCTTATAATCCAGCGAAGAATCAAAACCTGCAATATGCCTAGGGTCTATTTCCAAGGGCTTGGTGCCATCAAGGTTATATGTCACAATATTTCCCGCGACATGTAAAAATACATATCCAGGACCGTCAAATTTTTGCAGTATGAACCCCGCACCACCAAACAGTGCCGCACTTATTCTTACTGTTTGTATTGTAAATTTAACACTATCTTCAGCAGCTAAAAAAGCCTGGTCTTCGGCTACAAAATCCTCCCCTTCCTTTAATTCGATGGGAAATATTTTTCCCGGGATTGTGCCGCTGAACATAACATTTCCGTTTCCGGTTCCATTCTCAACCTGAAAATTGGTGACGAATGCCGATGCCCCCCCTACCTTTCTTTCTATCGCACCTATTATACCTCCGCGTAATCTAGGAACCATCTTCACGTTCTGATCTTTGCCGATAAGTTTTCCTGCATCCGCGTACATGCTTTCTCCTTCATTCAATACCACATTTAATGACTGCATATTTTCTCCGATAAGGTTATATTTCATTTTATCATCAATATAAATGCAAACGATATTTTATATTTTTTTCCATATATTTGTTATTATAATAAGGATATAAGTGTTTTAATGGACAATAAAAGATGGAATGTTGCAGTTTTGCCAGGCGATGGGATAGGCCCCGATGTGATGAATGCAGCCATGCTAGTATTAAATTCAACGATGAAAAAATTTGATATAGATATAAAATTTGCCTTCGGAGATGCAGGATACAATTGCATCAAAAAATTTGGAACAAATCTCCCTGATATTACTGTAAACATGCTCAAAAAATCAGATTGCATACTAAAAGGACCTATGACAACACCAGAAGAACCAGGTTCAAATGTCAGCGCCGCGGTGCAGATTAGGACAATGTTTAATCTATACGCAAACGTGCGTCCAATAAAATCAATGAAAAACATCAAAAACTTCAAGGAAAACGTCGACTTGGTTATAGTGAGAGAAAATACTGAAGGCATGTATTCCGGGAAGGAATTCAGAATTGACGATACTGCCATCGCTCTTAGAATAATAACAAAAAAAGCCACTGAAAGGATAGCAAAATATGCTTTCCATCTTGCAGAGAAAAGAAAAAAACATCTTACCTACGTGCACAAGCAAAATATCTTAAAGATATCTGATGGGTTGTTTAATGAAACAATATTAGAAGTCTCAAAGCAGTATCCTAGCATAAAAATCGACGATGCGCATGTCGACGCTATGGCGCAATGGTTGATAAAACAGCCCGAATTTTATGATGTAATAGTTACTGAAAACCTTTTCGGAGATATCCTGTCCGATGAAGCTGCGATGCTGGTCGGGGGAATCGGCATCACTCCCGGGGCAAACATAGGAGATAATTACGCAATGTTTGAGCCTATTCACGGTTCAGCACCAAAGTATACGGGCCAAGACAAAGCAGATCCTATTGCAATGGTGCTTTCCACAAAAATGATGCTTGAGTGGATGGGCTATGAAAATGCTGCAATATCCATACAAAATGCAGTGGAAAAGGTTTTAGAAGAAAAAAAAGTGTTGACCTATGATTTGGGAGGAAAATCCAAATGTTCAGAATTGGGCAATGAAATAGCGAGTAAAATAGAAACAACCGTTGATTCTAACATGCAAAAATTGAAATAAAGCACCTATTTTTATTAAGAAAGTTTAAAATTATTGGTTATACCATATTTAATGTAATTTTAATACATTAAAGGTGATTTTATAACAAAATATGTTATTGTTGCAGATACATCGCTGATATACACATTCAGGGACTTTCCGCTTCTTGATTTCCTGCCTAGCGCTCCGAAGGTAGCAGTCCCATCGAAGGTATATAAATTTCTTAGGGGGAAACCTCCAAAAACATACCCTGATGGACAGCTTCTACATTCTACTTATTCAACAAGAAAGCTGGAAGCTACATTATTGCAAACCCATAGCAGGAATGAAGTTGCAGTCACTGATATAACAAACGCTCACAAGTTCATAGATGCGGATACCGAAATAATTGCAGTATCAACCATGGACCCTTTAGGAATAGGCCCTCTAACTATGTCATATGCTGTGCTGTTTGGAGGGGATTTTTATGCATGGGTCAGGGCAGAGTTTGAAGAACTTATCGCGCGTCTGAACAAGCTCAGAACAGGGAAAAAGGCGAAACTTGTTGTCGGGGGTCCGGGAATCTGGGAATTTACTGTGATGAGAGATGTTTTCGAAAGACTTAATATAGATTATGCTGTGCAGGGGGAAACAGAGGATATACTGGATAATTTATTTAATCAGATAATAGAAGGCAGAATAGACAGGAATATGTTCAAGGTAGGTTATACAACATTTGATGAGCAGTTTCACCCAAAGGTTGTGGAAGATGAAAAATTCATAGCAAGAACATCATATGGGGCATGCCCAAAACTGGAAGAGATACCTACAATAGTAAGGCCTTCGATAAAATCCATGGTTGAGATAATGAGAGGCTGCGGAGTCGGATGCGACTTTTGCGAGGTAACTCTTAGGCCTTTGAGGTATTATACAATAGATATGATTAAAAAAGAGGTGGAAGTAAACATAAAAGAGGGTGGCGCGAACAGGGCTTGGCTGCATTCAGATGAATTTTTTGGGTATAAGCATGCCCATTCTTTCGTCCCGAACGAGGACGCACTTGTAGAACTGTTTACTGAAATGATGAATATAAAAGGAGTCAAAAAGGTCAATCCTACGCATGGCAGGATTTCGATACCTGCGGGATATCCCGAGCTCGTGGAAAAACTTTCAAAAATAGTTAAAGCAGGACCGACGAATTGGATTAGTGTTCAAACGGGTTTGGAGACCGGCAGCGAGGAACTAGCCAAAAAACACATGCCTACAAAAACCCTACCGCTTAAGATAGGGGTTGACGGTTCATGGCACGAAATAGTATGGAGGGGCTTGCAGACGCAGACGAAAAATTATTGGAGATCCGCATTTACTGTTCAGGTTGGCCAGGCTGAAGAAACCGATGAGGACAATTGGGAGACTGTTGCATTAATAAATAAGCTCAGCAATTCATATGTTGACGGAAGGCCTTTTGAATTTACTGTAACTCCAATGCTGAATGTACCACTCGGAAGGATCAAATCGCATGAATTCAGCAAAAGTCTATTGAACCGCACTCAAATTGCGGTATATTATGCATCATACAGGCATCTTGCCAAAATTGCAGTTAGGAATATAGGAAGCGAATCCAAGGGAAATATAGCGACCAAGGCTGCGCTTACAGGAATATTAGGAATTGGTAGCTACTCAATGATGAAATTCATGGAGCTATTCGCGAGAAAAGCCGGAGTCGATATTCACAAAGCGAAGAATTTTGGCATAGAGCACAAGAAAAGGATAGAAAGCGTAACTGAATTGATCAATTCCTGATACGTTGAAATTATAGGAATTTTCCGATTAGCATATAAAGTCCTATAAAAATAGTTATTCCTGCAAAGAGGGGCGGTATAGCGGGCAACGCCCTCTTATATTTCCTTAATATTAACATTGTGGCAAGCAATCCTGCAATAGCCCCAAAAATAACAAAAAAGCTCATTATAAAGTTCATATAAGTTCCGTATGCTGCTATTGCAACCATAAGGGGCACTGCAAGATCCCCTGTCCCCAACCCCACTCTGGCGGCTACCGGTACAAATTTTTTCTTAAACAAATTTTTTATTGTCCTGTTTTTTATTTTTTTATAAGAGCTTTTGATTTTTTTCAATGTTTGTTTCGAAAAATTGTTTTCATGTACGCCTTCAATTTCGTTTACCGTAACCATAAATGCCAGATTATTGTCTTCGGCTATCCTTGCAAGGGAAAGCATATGTTTTGTTATAAACACTGCGATAAAGTCGTAAACTGCAAGCACAGCCATGAATATATACGCAATGATAAAGCTGAAAGATACCCCGAGAAGCACTCCGGCCCCGACACTTGCAACAATGGCAGCAGTGTTTCTCATAAACGCCCATTTATTTTTTGCAAATACAAAAACCAATGCCACCCCAATCGCCGCAATAACCGAAATTCCTATCGAATTCCCGTAAATGTACAGCGAAGAGTTTGGAATGATGAGAGTAAAAATTATCGAAAACACTATCAACGAAGTTATAAAAATCAATACTCCTTCATATACTCTAAAAAGCAGGCTAAGATTAAAGAATTTAAAAAGCAGCAGTAGTATTATGCTCATTATGACTATAATTCCAACATAATAAATTATGTCATATACCGAACTAAGTACAACGGCGCTCTGAATCTGTGAATATGTCGCTCCGCTGAACATTATAGCGGCGAGAAACATCCCGAAAAATTGAACTATCAGAAACATTATAACTATCTGTATTAGCTGCCTGTATTCAATGACCTTAAATTCCAAAATATCACTTTTGTCAAGTATCTTGTCTAATCTATATATTATTTGTTATTATTTGCAGAGAGTTTGATACCATAAATAAAGCAGATTAATTTTTACTTTGTGCCATTGTTTATTCAATGCCTCATGTTTATAAATCGACTTGGTTGTTATAAAAAGGCTTTATCAACATACACTGCACAAAACCCCTCTACACAAAAAATTTAAATAGTTTTTTAATTAATTGATTAATAATTGGTGGGAGTATGGATGCGAATAATAAATTTAATACAAAAGCGATTGGAATAGATAAAACAGCAGAAGATTTTATAAACAAGCTATTTCGAAAAGAGAACAAAGAAATCGATGTAATCAAAAATATGCTAAATTCATTCTCTATTAATGCCTTAGATATAACTACAACAAAATATGACATATTAAACAAAATTAACAACAATTTAAAAGAAGTATATTTATTCTATGCAAGAAAAGAAAACGAAATAGCCGAAGAAGAATCCGTAGATTTGAAGAAAATAGGTATTTTGAACGGCTTATATGCGGCATATTTCACAAATCTGCAAAAGATATCAATCGATTTTCTTGCTCTAAAAGTCAATTTCCTAAGGAAAGAGATTGACTCTAAAATGATAGGAAATGAAACACATTGGCTTTTAGAGATATCGGATAAGGGAAAACTGCTGGCGCGGAAAAAAATCTCGAAAAATTATATAAGTTTTTTAAGGGACAAGAAGAATGAAGGGCTGGAATTCCTGTAATCTATTTTTCATCGTTTCCAAACCCCTTCATTACCCTTTCCCCCATCTCCTTCCTATTTTGAAGTTGCTCGTTTAATTTTTTGATCTCCTCCTGGTTCATAACTTTTTCTAATATATATTTAGAGTATGCAGATGAGATATCTGATATATCAAGCAGTATAGATTGCAATTCAGGAGTTTTTAACTGTAGCTCCTTTTCCGGCCTTAATACTTCTACCCCTATTGGGACATAATCAAATATGGTTTTTATAACAGAACCAAAATTCTCAAATAACAGGGTAACTACGGCACTCGTTATGAAAACCCCATTCTTCTCTAATGGGTCATGTATCCTTCCATATCCATACACAACGCCCTTCTCTTTCAATAATTTGTTGTTTATCAAGTCAACAAGTACCGGCTGCAATTTCTCTTTTTCATTGCTTTGAATATCAAAATAGAACTTTACCAATATACCTCCTTTCGATATCTTTTCCTCAGTTATAATCTCCATGTCTGTCTTTTTTGCCATAATACCATCATTGCTTTAATTTATAAATTACCTCATCTATCTTCATCAATTCCTCTTTACCGTCTATCAAATTCCTAATTTTTACCATTTTTGTCTTTTCTTCGCTATCTCCTATTATAATTGCAAAAGCAACATTTAAGGCATTTGCATGGGCAAGTTGATTCGCTATATTTCTCTGAGCAAGGTTTATCTCGGTATTTATTCCATTATTCCTTAATGCATTAGCAACTTCTAGCGCATAATTGAAATTGTTTTCTTTTATATAATTTATAATCACTTTAGAATAGGTATATTGCAGCGAAGACGAGAAATCTAGCAAATCCAATATCCTATCTATTCCTAACGACGCACCCACTGCAGCAATGTTTTTGCCAGAAAAAATCCCTATGAGACTATCATATCTGCCCCCTGATCCTATAGAAGATTTTATACCCTCAGCAGCAAATTCAAATATCGTAGAAGTATAATAATCAATCCCTCTTACCAGTGAAAAGTCCACTTCAATCTGGCAATTCAATTTATAAAGCTCCAGAACATCCAACATTTTCTTGAAATCGCTTATCAGTTTGCTCCCTTCCCCCAATATAGGATTTAAAATCCCGAGTTTTTCGTCATTTTTTCCATCAAAACTTATTATGCGGATAAGTTGTTCAATGGTGTCCTGCTGTATTCCTAAATCAGAGAGCTGTTTCACCACGTCTTCAGTACCTATCTTGTCCAGCTTATCCATAATTCTGAAAATAGAATGATGGAGATCTTTTTCGACTCCTATCCTATCCAATATAGCATCGACAAATCTTCTATCATTTATTCTTAATTTGTACTTGATACCTACTTCTTCAAGTGCTTTCATCGCTGTTGCCATAACCTCTACATCTGTATATATCTGGCTTCCGCCGAGTATGTCTATATCAGCCTGAGTAAATTCCCTGTACCTGTTTTTTTGTGGTTCATCCCTTCTCCACACATTGCCTATATAATATCTTTTAAATGGCAATGGCAACTCCTGATGCATTGCATAATACCTTGCAAGCGACAGTGTATGGTCATATCTCAATCCGATATTTTCGTCTTTTAGTTCGTATATAAGCTTATTTTCCTCTCCTATCGCATTTTTTGCCTTAAGTACCTCTAACGATTCAAATGAAGGTGTATTAATAATCAAAAATCCAAATTTTTGATACACTGATTCTATTTTTTTTATTAATTCGTTTTTAATCAATGCTTCATTCGGAAGTAAATCCCTAACACCCCGCGGAAATTGTACCTCCATAAAACCAATTCTCTATTTTTTAAAATTTTCTTCAATCCATTTATTCAGCATATTTTTGGGGTATGCGCCCACAATAAACGATTTTACTTTGCCTTCTACCACAAATAAAGTAGTAGGTATGCTCATAATATTGTATTTTTCTGCTATCTTCTGGTTTTCGTCTACATTTACCTTGACAAATTTTATCTTCCCATCATAATCCTTTGAAGTCTCTTCCATTATCGGGGAATATGCACGACATGGCCCGCACCATTCAGCCCATGCATCTACTATAACTGGTATACCAGATTTCAACACCTCTTTTTCAAAGGTACTTTCATTTACTTCGATAACACTCATTAATTCACCTTAATAAAATTCAATATCTATCTTTTTAATAATTTCTATAATGGGGTAATAACTAAATATAATTTCTGCATTTTAGGATCATTCCGCATTTTCCCCTATTTTACCCTTGATTATTGTTATGGGGATTATATCATTTTCAAATTCCAGTTCAGCTACTTTTATCGGGTCTACCATATGCTCAGGCACCTTTATTAATGGCGGAGCACCATATGCAAGTTGCAAAGCTCTTGCACCTATTATCCTTGCTTTTTCAAATTTTGTATATTCCATAATTAACACCTTATCAATCAAATCGGAGTAGGCTTAAAATGCTTCTTGGTTTCTTCTATCTCTTTTTTAACTTCTTCTTTCCAATGTATAAACCCTTGTATATCCTTCGGGTAGTTCTTGTATATTTCGTCTAGACGTTTCATTTTTTTAACCGCAAAAAGCAAATTTGAGAACGCAGACAAATTCGCCGCTCCTTTCAATACCATCTTGAACTTTGACGCAAGGGTCAATTCCGGAACCCTCCCATAACTTAATTCTTCGGCTTCTTTTCCAGAAACGAAATTTTCCATGCCATAATTCAGTACGTCATTGTTAAGAGACTGTAGATATGTCCTGAACACTTCAAGCCCTGCGGTTTTGTTTCCATAAGCTTCATTAAACAATATATTATACTCCCAAAGACCTTTAATACTAACGTCATTTTTCCCTATTGCGTTTACTGCAGTTTCACCTGCAAGCACCCCTGCAGTCAAAGCGGGGCCTATTCCCCCTGCACTTATAGGATTAGGCATCGCCATGCTGTCTCCTGCGCCCATATACCCATTGAACACAAGGCTTTCCATCTGTCTCCTTACAGTTACGGACCAATATCCCTTTCCATTATTAAATTCATCGTATATTTTGCAATTTTTTATTACTGGGATGTATTTCACATAATTGTCTATCAAGGTATGTAAAGTGTCTTTTTTGCCAAGTTTTGCATTTCTTATTTCAAGGCTTTTTTGCTGTACGCCCAATCCTATGTTAATTCTGCCATCTTTTTTTGGGAATACCCACCCGTATCCCCCAGGTGCAAGCTCCTGATTCAAATGGATCAGAGCATTGTCAGGGTCATAAAAAAGCTTGTCTTTATGATCCTCCTCAAATGTGCATATATATCTTCCAGTAGCCTCTATATCATCAATACTAACAAATCTGTCGATATAAGGATTTTCAGGAAGTTTCCTTCTTAAGTTTGTCGAAACACCCAATGTATCTACTGTAATCCTTGCATTTATCTCGTTATGCTGTTTTTTCGCATCCTTACCATAGATCCCTGTAATAAACCCATTTTCCATCAATGGGCCCTCTACTTCAAATTCGGGCATATATTCTGCTCCGCTTTTTATAGCAATATCTAAAAGTTTTCTTTCGAATAAAGGCCTATTAAGTATGTATCCCTCTCCTTCAAATAGAAATTTTGATTTTAGATTAGGAGATAATGCATAAACTCCATCTACCTTTTTTTCAAGTTCAGGAAAAGAAAATTCTATTCCTGTATGTTTTTTTATAAAATCCAAATGGCTTTTAGCTACGGCGTCTCCGCAAACCCAGCCCCAGTTAGTTTTCTTCCCAACTTCTTCTTTTTTGTTTCTATCTAATAAAAGGACTTTAAGCCCCTCTTTCGAAGCGGTTATAGCTGCAAGTGTACCTGCCATACCAGAGCCTGCGACAATTACATCATATTTTTCCATAAATTCACGTAAAATAGTTTTAATATAAATTAATAATGATATTTAAAAATATTGACTTGAAGATTAAGAATAACGCTTCAATTATTGATATTACATTTTTTAATAATTTTACTCAAATATTACAAGAGGAACCTCCATCTCTTCCTTATTGAGTCCTCCATGGTGTCCAGACTTATTATTTTTTAGCTGAGAGAAGGAAAAAAACATTCCCCCGTTGCCATATTTCGGCACTACTATGTGTGTTCCGAACCTGTTTCGCATATTATCTGTTACTGCAGTTTTCCCAAATAAGCCCTCTTTTATCGCATTTTCAGAATTCCAGAGTATAAAATTTTTTTCATATTTTTTTTCGAAAAACTTTTCAAATCTTTCAAACATACTTGGCATAACATCTATAAAAACCGCCCTCGAACCCCAAGGGGGCATCGAAACAAATCGCATTATATCCGAATCCGGGCTTATGCGAAGCGTATTTTTTTTTGTAAGTGAAACCTGACCATGATCTGCTGTTATTACTAAGTAATATCCCTCTTTTTTAGCCAGTGCCAATACTTCAAAAAGACCCTTAATTGCAAGTCTTGTCAATTCAAAGGTCTCATATGAATTTGCATATACATGTTGTGCATGGTCTATGATATCCGTATACGCATAAATAAATCCAGATTCTTTTTTTATCGATTTTTTTATTTGTATTACCATATCCTGAAATGATATATATGGAACACCATTTATTTTTTCTGCAGCATCAGAATTCAGGTTCTTCTTCCATATACCCTCATGGGTTATAAGACAAAATTTTTTGTAGTTTTTTGACATTTTATAAAGATTATCGGGCTGCGGAAATAAAGTCAGAAGAATATTTTCATTTTTAGAATTTGATTCTTTGGGCCACCACGGAATGTCAAAAACGTTCACATAGTTTCCCCTTTCTTTTATAGGTATTTTACCTGATACTATTCCGTGTTCAGCGATAGTTTTTCCACTCTCAAAACTAGCTATAACAGAAGGTGTAAATGATGGAAATATTGAACTTACTTTTTTTATTTCTGCGCCGTCAAACACTTTAAGAATTTCTTTGTCTGAATTAATTATTTTGTTTAATAAATCAAAACCTAACGCATCAATCAAAATCAATATTACTTTATCTTTTTTGGAAAATATGCCTTTTTTGTTTGCCATCTCGGTAATTATACTCAAATTACTATTTTTGTAATTGGGAAAATAGAGCCCATTCTGCTCTGCCTCTTTTTTTAATGAAGACATTTTAACACGTTAACTTAAAATAAAACTAGCTATTTGTATCTCTTACCATATACAATTTTAGGGATTTCATCCCAGGATTTTACCCTAAAAAAATTCTGCTTCCCATCTAGTCCGGGTTCATTTCGATTATAAAGCCAATCTACTAATATAACCTTTTTATTATTCTCCAATGCAAGTTTTGCAACTTCAGGGTAATCCTCAATTATAATCTCAAAAATATAATTAACCTTATCCTTTGCAGATTTTACAAATATTATATTATCATATTTTATTTCATGATCGCTGAGCCATTTCTTTATAATTTTTTGATTTCCCTCTGTTGCAGTAATTATATCTATTGAAAAATTTTTAGATATTTTTTCCAGAACAGAAGGAACACTATTGCTATACAATAGCATTAATTCAGAATATGGCGGTTCCCACACTTTTTTAAATAGTTCTCTGATAGCATCATGATCCAGACCTGTAGTTTTATTTAGGTTATACTCCCTTAAAAGTTCTTTTTCATCCATAATTATATTATGCTCTTTTCTGAGAAGATCTATAAAAGGCGGCATTATATTTATTATTGTATTCTCAAGGTCCACCGCAATTCTTTTGTTCTTGGTATCCTGATTCCTATTTTTTATTGACATATTATTATTTAGCTAAAAGAATTTAAAAAGGTTAACTTATAAAATTTATATACAACAAAACGAATTTATTCAAAGATTTGTTTCCTTTTCGGATGTTTTGTGGCTGTATAAAAATATTGCTTCCTTTACTGCCTTCAGCGATAAAGTTGCACATTTGATTCTTACCGGTCCGGGATCTATTCCTATTATCTTTTTTAAATCTTCAAAATCCATTTTTTTAACATTATTAATTTTCCTGTTTTTTATTGCTTCTGTCAATAAACTTGCCGACGCAATGCTTATTACGCAACCATCTCCATCAAATTTTACTTCTTTAATTATTCCTTTTTCTATTTTTAAATATATTGTTATATCATCCCCGCAAACAGGGTTATACTCATGAAATGTTGCATTTGCATCATTTAGCCTTCCTTTGTTGTGCGGATGTTCGTAATTCTCTATTAAGTCCTCCGCGTAAAGATCATTCATTCAAACTACCTTCATTATATCTTAAATATTCTTTTCACTTTATTTATTGCATTAATAGCAATGTCAATATCCTTCTTGTCGTTATATAAATAAAAACTTATTCGGGACACGGCCCCTTTATGCAATACCTCAGTTACTAAAGGCATCGCGCAATGATGCCCCGCCCTTATCGCAATGCCCTCATCATCAAATATCTGGGAAACATCATGTGGATGAACGCCTTTTATCCCGAAAGATATAACACCCGTTTTCACTTTAATATCGGTAGGCCCAAATAATTCAATATCTTTAATCCCAGATAGCTTATTTAATGCGTATTTTGTAAGTTCCTGTTCATGTGCATCAATATTCTCAATTCCTATTTTATTTAGATAGTCTATTGCCACCCCTAATGCTATCCCGCCTTCTATATTAGGAGTACCTGCTTCGAATTTCCAAGGCAGCGAATTCCAAGTGTAAGAGTTACGGGTAACTGTTCGTATCATATCCCCTCCCCCAAACAATGGATTCATGGCGTTTAGCACATCCGTTTTTCCGTATAAAACGCCTATCCCTGTCGGTCCAAGCATTTTATGTGCGGAAAAAGCAAAAAATTCGCAATTTATTTTTTTAACATCAACTTTCATGTGCGGTACTGATTGCGCACCGTCAACCATCACAATCGCATTATGTTTATGCGCCTCCCCTGTTATATATTTGACATCGTTTATGACCCCGAGAACATTAGACGCGTGTGTTACCGAGACTATTTTAGGTTCCTTTTCCAGATTTTCCTTTAAACTTTGTATATCTAATTTTTCGTTGTTGCGGTCAAGTTTTACATAATCGACAATCGCACCATTTTTCCTTGCAAGAAGAAGCCATGGCACTATATTGCTATGATGTTCCATATCCGTTATAAGTATATGGTCCCCTTTTTTAATATTTTCACCTCCCCACGACAATGCCACTGTGTTTATAGCTTCGGTAGTATTTCTCGTGTAAACAATGTTTTCAATTCCCCCTGCATTTATAAATTTTGCTGTTTTTTCCTTTGATTTAATATATTCTTCAGTAGCTTTTTCCGAAATTCGATAAATTCCTCTATGCACATTTGCATTATATTTAGAATAATATTCAACTATCGAACCAATGACCTGTGTTGGTTTCTGCGATGTTGCTGCATTATCTAGGTATACAAACGGCTTCCCATTTATTTTTATTGAAAGTATAGGAAAATCCCTTTTTATTTTATCTACATCAATCATAAATTCATCCGAATTTTTCAAATCCTCCCTTTTCAAGTTTTTCTATTAATTCACTTCCGCCTTCCGCAACAATCCTGCCTTTAATCATTATATGTACATATTCGGGTACTATATGCGAGAAAATTTTGTTATAATGCGTTATTAAAAGCAATCCCATATGGTTATTCTTTACCGCCTTGTTTATACTCGATGCAACAATTTTAACCGCATCAATGTCCAAACCCGAATCTGGCTCGTCAAGTATTGCGATTTTAGGTTTCTGAAGCAACATTTGAAGTATTTCAGTTTTTTTCTTTTCTCCCCCAGAAATTCCCTTGTTCACATACCCTTTCATTATTTCTTCGCTTATTTTCAATTCTTCAACACTATTTTTTATCTCTTCCATCGCAGCCTTAACATTTGAATTAACAGCCAACGAATCCCTAGAAGCCTTTATAAGGCTCATAAATCTTACACCATCCATCTCTACAGGGGTCTGAAACCCCAAGAAAATTCCAAGTTCTGCGCGTTTGTTGACCTGCATGCCAAGAATACTTTTGCCATCAATAAGGATATCGCCTCTGCTTATTTTGACATTTGGATGCCCAAATACTGCCTTTGCCAAAGTGGATTTTCCAGACCCATTAGGTCCCATCAATGCGTGTATTTCGCCATTTTTTATATTTAAATTTAATCCGTTCAACACTTCTTTTTCGCCAATTTTAGCATATAAATCTTTTATTTCAAGCATCATATTAACACCTAATCATTCATTATCAGACAATCATTCTTTTTGTAAAACTGACAAAGTTTGCAAACAGATTTTCGCGCGTCATTCCTTTTGTTGTTCAATATATCAATAACAAATTTTTCCGCTTCCTTTCGGTTTATCATTTTTTCAGCATTTATTATTTCCAGGGATTGAACTCTGTTTATATATTTGCTTACTGCGGCCTGGCTAACCCCCAAAAACCTCGCCGTTTTTTGCTCACTTATTTTATACTTATTCACCATAAGCCTTGCCACATACGATCTTAATGCAGGAACGAAATTTTCCGTTTCGTTTGCAAAAATTCTGTTTTTCATAATTTCACCATTATTCATGCATTTATTTGTTATTTTCCACTCAATTTATAGTCTATAAGCGAGGATACCTCTCTCTTTACATCAATGTCGCTTATCTTATCAATGACTTTAGAAAAGAATCCAGATGCTAGAAGCTTCATCGCCCCATTACTGCTTATACCTCTAGACATCAAATAAAATATTGATTCTTCATCGATAGGGCTTATTACTGAAAAATGGTTCGCTTCTACTGCATTTTGATTTATCTCCATTGAGGGTATCGAATTTATCCTAACATTTTTTCCAATCAGCACTGCATTCTCTTTGATTAAGGATTTTGATTCTGTAGCGGTCTTTTCTATTTTTGAAAAACCTTTCATAAAACATGATGATTTATCCATCAATATAACGTTAGTATCTAATTTAGTATTAACATAATTTGACATGTTTGTCATTAGAGAATATATATCAAATTTTTGTTCTGCCGTTCCAACTATGGTTTCTCTCGCTTCTATTTTTGCATATTTTCCCATCGCATTCATATGATTTCTTGAACGTGTCACATTTCCCCCAAGATATATATAATCCAAATTAAGTATTGCATTATCCATTATTTTTGAATCTAAATTTGAGATTACCACAGTATTTTTATTTTCATTGTGTATTGTAATTATATTTGCATTGGAATCTTTTTCTAAAAAGATATTAGTCAAGGAAGAAGAAAACGAATTTTTAATAGTGGTGGATGCATACCATAACAATAAGTTTAAACTGGCTTTTTTTCCAACATCGATATACAAAGGCATTGAAAGTGGCTTATTCGTATTCAAAAACAAGAAATTCAGTTTAGTGCATTCCGATTCTTTAATCACAATATCTAATTTATTTTTAGCTTTTGCAAATATTAATGCGACATATTTATCCGTAATTACATAATCCTTTGCATCTTCAATTTTCCAGGCATTGATTCTAAAAGCATTATTAATATTTTTTATTAATGCACCGTTATCCCATATCACTGCATCAAATTCTATTTTTGTATGTAATGTAAGATTATCACAAAATTTTTCAATCATTTCTGAGGTTTCAGCAGGTTCTAGATTTTCACTATTTTTAATTATTCCTTCAATATCAAGAATTATATATTTCCCTGTGTAAATATCCTCCCTTTCTTCCGGTATTAGCTTATATAACCCTTGCAATTTTTCTTTTTTTATGTGTTGTATACCATCACGCTATTGATTTTGACATATCCATTTTTATAAGCCTTTTAAGCTCTATAGAGTATTCAAGCGGAAGTGCTTTTGAAAGTGGTTCTATAAACCCTAATATTATCAAAGTAATTGCATCTTCTTCACTAAGACCCCTAGACATCAAATAAAAAAGTTCCTCTTCACCTATTTTTCCTGCAGTTGCCTCGTGTGTTATATTTGCATCCTCTCTATATGATTCTATGTAAGGGTAGGTATTGGTTTTAGACTCTTTATCAAGAATAATGGCATTACATTTTACAGTAGATTTTACATTAGAAGCATCCCTGCCAACATATACCAATCCTCTATACGTATTATTTCCTCCGTCTCTAGAGACGCTTTTAGATATTATTTTTGAAGTGGTTTCAGAGGCCAAGTGAAGCACTTTCCCTCCAGAATCCTGAACCTGATTTTTGCCTGCAATTGCAATTGATAAAATATCCCCTTTTGCGTACTTTCCTTTAAGGTAAATACTGGGATATTTCATGTTGACTTTGCTGCCCATATTTCCGTCTATCCATTCCATGAAAGCATTTTCATATACAAAAGCGCGTTTTGTTACTAAATTATACACATTTTTTGACCAATTTTGAATTGTCGCATACCGCACATGAGATCCTTTATGTGCTATTATTTCGACTACAGCAGCGTGCAGCGAAGAATACATGTACATAGCCGCAGTACAACCTTCTATATAAGTAATTTCGCTCCCCTCTTCTGCGATTATCAAGGTCCTTTCAAATTGTCCGACCTTTTCAGCGTTTATCCTAAAATATGCATGCAGCGGCATCGCAATCTTTATTCCTTTTGGCACATACACAAAACTTCCCCCGGACCATACCGAAGTGTTTAAGGCAGCGAACTTGTTATCGGTTGAAGGCACGACCGTGCCAAAATATTTTTTTATTATCTCTGGGTACTCTTTTACCGCAGTGTCTGTATCAATAAATATAATGCCTTGTTGTTCTAACTCTTTTTTTACATTGCGGTATATCACTTCTGAATCGTATTGGGTTTCGGTGCCAACAAAAAATCTTCTCTCTGCTTCCGGTATTTTCAATTTGTCAAATGTCTGCCTTATTTCTTCAGGAACATCGTCCCAACTTGCCGCCTTTTTTTCTATCGCCTTCAAATAATAAAAAATGTCATTGAAATTTATTCCCCCAAGATCGGGACCCCATTTAGGCATAGATTTATTTTTGAATATTTTATAAGCCTGTAGTCGTTTTTCAAGCATCCATTCAGGTTCATTCTTTATATTTGATATTTCTTTTATTATTTCTTCTGATATCCCTTTTTTTGTTTTAAACGCATACGCTATATTATCATTAAAGCCATATTTTTTCAAGTATGCGCCCTCTTCAGTTTCATTAATTTTTTTCCTCATTTAATTACTATTATAACTCAGTTATAATTGAAATATAATAATTTATTACTTTCTAATCAAGCTGTTTCAAGTACAACAAGAATTGTAAGGCACGTAATTTGTAAAAGATGCAATAATAAATAATTTTACTACTAATAAGGAATTGGTCTTTATATGTCAAAAAAATTTATTAATGAATCTACCTATAAGTATTTTCTTAACAACGGGAAAGAAAATGAATTCGATAAATTTTTTGATGAGGCACTTGCCAAAGTAAAAAAAGATTTCGGCAAGACGCATCACATGTACATCGGAGGTAAAGAAGTGGATTCCGATTCAATAATTACAGAAAGATCCCCAATAAATAAGGATATTATAGTAGGATACTTTCAAAACGGTAAAAGGGAACACGTAAAAATTGCAATAAACTCAGCAAAAAATTCGTTTATAAATTGGTCAAATATCAATTATAAAGAAAGAATAACGGTATTTAGGCGTTTTGCTGATATTCTATCCAAAAATAAATTTGAACTCGCTGCAATACTCAGCATAGAAAATGGCAAATCCAGATACGAGTCTATAGGAGAAGTAGATGAAGCGATTGATTTTTCCAGATATTATGCATCTGAATTAGAAATAAATAAAGGTTATATAAGGAAGACTTTTTCAGAAGGAAGCAAGATGAGCGTAGCAGAAGGATTTCAAGGGGCGCCTTCAAATTCAGAGAAAGTAATCATAAGATTGATGCCATATGGTGTTTTCGGCGTTATAGCACCATTCAATTTCCCTCTTTCCATTTCTGTGGGTATGAGTATTGGTGCAATGATAAGTGGAAATTGTGTAATATTCAAACCTTCATCTACCGACAATATGACAATGTACATAGGGCTAAAAATTTATGAACTTCTAAAAGAAGCAGGTTTGCCTGATGGCGTTTTCAATTATATAACAGGTCCAGGTTCCGAGGTAGGTGATGAATTGGTAATAAACGAAGAGGTATCCGGTATTGTATTTACAGGTTCAAGGACTGTCGGTATGAACATGCTTGCAAAAGTTTATAATTCAAAAAAGCAAAAAGTATTTGTAGTTGAAATGGGAGGTAAAAACCCTGTCATAATATCAAAGAATTCAGATCTCGAAAGCGCAGTAAATGGAGTATTAAGTGCTGCATTCGGATTTTCAGGACAAAAATGTAGCGCACTTTCCAGAGTATATATTCACGAATCAATCAAAGAAATATTTATAAGTAGATTAGTGGGGAAATTGAGAAATTTGGAAATAGGAGACCCTACGAAAAAAGAGGTATTCATAGGCCCATTAATAAGTGAAAGTGCATATAAAAGATATGTGGATACCGTTGATAAAATAAAAACTGCAGGTAGAATAATTTATGGGGGCAGTAAAATAGATACCCCACTAAACGGATTTTATGTAGAACCAATAGTTGCAGAATTGAGACATGAACACGAATTGGTCCACACCGAACTCTTTCTTCCAATACTGATAGTCATAGGGTTCAGAGAATTTGAAAGTGCAATACATATGAGTAATGACGTCGAGTATGGTCTTACTGCAGGGTTGTATTCAAATAATAAAAAAGAAATAGAAGAATTTACAAAAAAAATAGAAGCAGGGGTAATTTATATAAACAGAGCAATAAGTGCCACTACGGGTGCGATTGTCGGAATTCATACTTTTGTTGGATGGAAAGATAGCGGTTTGACTGGAAAAGGAACAGGAAGTAAATTTTATCTTCCACAGTTTATGAGGGAACAAAGCATATCAATAACAAAAGAGGATTGATTTGTTGTGTTTATTTAGATATCTTCAAAAGTTTCAGAAATACAAAGAAATAAAATTAGATATTAATGGAAATGAAATAAATGCTCTTGTTGCGGATAGTTTAATAAAAAGGATCTTGGGTCTCATGTACAGGAATGATAATACAAATATGTTTTTTATCTTCAATAAAGATAGTAAATACGGAATCTGGATGTTGAATATGAAATTCCCATTAGACATAGTATGGTTAGACAAAAATATGAAAGTCATAGATTTTATTGAAGGGATTAAACCTTGTACGTCGTTATTTTCCTGCAAAACGTATACCCCTAAATACTCATCGCGTTATGTCTTAGAATTAAAAAAAGGATTCATTAAAAAATTTAAAATTAATAAAAATATAAAAATAAAAAGAACAAAAAATTAGCTGCTATTTTCTTCCCTTTCTGTTCATTTTGGTTCTTGCTACATAACCTTTTTTGTCTATGAAATATAGGAAACCATCTTCTCTCTCAATCTTTTCATTTCCAATTCTTTTCTTCTTTCCTCTTGAATTAGATTTCATAGGGCTTTGCCATACATATCCATCTTTTCCGAGATAGTACAGATAGCCATTTTCTCTCTCTATAGCTTCCCTTCCAATTTTTTCTGACATATTATCACTAATTATTCTTCTGAGGATAAATTTAAATATTTATCGTCTATCTCCTCGTAATTGCCAAAATTACAAATTAACATTTATATTTAACAAAATAAAGCGAGAAATCCCACTTTAGTGGTGGGATTATTTTTATGGAATAGTTCGCGTAAGCATTTAAAATAATTTTAATACAATTTTTTGCCGATTCCTAAAATTTTAATCTGCAAAAGTCTTTTAGAATTATATATATATTATACTTTTTTGAATTGATTTAAGCAATAGGATTTTTAAATCCCAAGATTAAAACTATTCTATAACTTTTCTGCTGTGGTGCTATGCAACTTACTGATCTTCTTGTCGAATCAAATATATTTGCCAATAGGGAAGTGCTTTCTCTCCATTACACCCCAAAAAAGCTTGTAGGGAGGGAAAAAGAGATAAATAATATAGAGAGGGCGATAGCACCCGCATTAAAAGGTGAAAGGGGAAGAAATTTATTTGTTTATGGCAAAACAGGGGTCGGGAAAACATCCTGTGTGAAATATGTTATAGAAGAGGTTAAAAATATACCGAATACGTCAGCAAGGATTTCGTATATAAATTGCAGGATTTACAATTCAAGATATAGAGTGTTAAATAAGATAGTTTCAGATCATTTACCTACTTACGCTAAAAGGGGTTACGGAGCTTCTGATTTATATGAAAAGTTAGTTAGTTGGATAGAGGAAGACAACAAGATATTTGTAGTAATTCTTGATGAAATAGACGTGATAAAAGACCTTGACGATCTTATATATACCCTTACTAGGATAAACAGTGATATAAAGGCAGGCGGAGTAACCATGGTCGGCATATCAAACAAAGTTTCATTCAAGGATTCGCTTGATCCGAGGAGTTTATCCTCATTATACGAATCCGAGATTGTTTTTTCGAATTATAATGCCAATGAATTATTTGATATCATAAAAGACAGGGCAAAAATCGGATTCAAAAAGAATGTAGTGGGGGACGAAATCCTGAAATTTATAGCAGCAAATGCAACAAGAAATGGAGGGGACGCACGCTTTTCCCTTAAAATACTTTCTATAGCGGGAGAGTTAAGCGAAAAGGACAACCTTCAAAATATAAGTTTAGAAAAGGTACAGGAATCGATAAAACT
This sequence comes from Microcaldota archaeon, assembly GCA_021845575.1. Classification (GTDB taxonomy): domain Archaea; phylum Micrarchaeota; class Micrarchaeia; order Micrarchaeales; family Micrarchaeaceae; genus JAJZVQ01. The sequence continues at coordinate 31,878 of JAJZVQ010000004.1, forward strand.
TGCAGAAGAGGATATAGTTTACGAAGTAATTTCCACACTTCCAGAACATCAGAAACTTGTATTGTATGCGGCGGCATTGTTGACAAATAGTGGAGGGACTTATAAAAAACTTACAGATGGTATAGACACTTATTTATTCAGCGGAGAACTTTACAGCAGATATAAATCGATAAGCGAGAGCATCCACAAAGAGCCTAAAGGGGAGAGATGGTATAGAAAATATCTTTTTGAATTGGAATTGCAAGGTCTTATACATACATTTGAGTCTGGAAAAGGTATAAGGGGGCATACAAAATTAATAAAATTGCTTTATCCTGCGCAGAAAGTGAAAGATGTAATCGAAAAAGAGGTTTTTGGAATTACTGCCCCTAAACAACAATAGGTGCTTGCTTGAAATATTATGACATATTATTTGATTGTGTACAAAGGGAAAAACTTGCAGGCTTCGAAAAAATCTTCAAGATAAGCGAAAATAACAATAAAATATTTTTTGGTTCTGGCGATGAAGCAATTATTCATGCAATAAGGCACGGTGCGCTTGCCGTGGCCATAACCAATTTTTATATTAATAGAAAAATAATCGCAGAAATAAAAGAATATGAAGCCACACTCTGCATACCATTTAGCATTATATTGGAAAAGAAAGGTTTTGAAAGGACGGGGCTCCTATACAAAGCAACGGTACTCGCAAAATTCGCTTTAAATAATAAGATAGAACTGTCAATTGGGAGTTTTGCTCATTCAGAGCAATTCCTTAATTCGCCATTGCAGCTAATAGAACTTTCAAAAATAATAAAGATAAGGGAAGAATATGCAAAATACAGCCTAAGCGAAGTGAATAAAAGGATAGGTGAATATTGTGAAGGTAAAACATAGGTATATCCTTGTAGAAGCGAGCGAAGAATTGGACAAAAACTTTAAGGATAACCTAAGAAGAGAGCTTATTCTATGCATAGGAAGCATAGACTACCATCTGGTTAATCCACGGCTGATAGGTATTGATGGTAAGGAATTCATCATAAAGTGCAGCCTTGAAGGCTTCGGCAAGCTCGTTGTGGCATTAAGCATGATAAAAAATTTAAACAATCGAGACATCGCATTTTATACATTGAAGACCTCCGGCACTATAAAGTCATTAACAAGTTCTGGCTGATTGCCAATTCATTCACTATCCAGCATTTTTATACAACAGTGAACTATACCCTTGTGGGAGGAAACTTCCTGCCGTACAAAGTTAAATTTTGTGTATTTTAATGCTCATGTTATTTTTTGAAAAATCGTAAAATATAAACATTTATACATCGAATCAATATTGTGATTTAATGGAGTACAAAAATTTAATAATAGACAGAGAAGATTCCACTGCAATAATAACTCTTAACAAGCCAAAAAAGCTTAATGCTCTTGATATTGACGTGATCAGGGAATTGGGCAGCGCAATGAACGAATTTTCGGAAGATAAAAGCTGCAGAAGCATAATAATAAGTGGAAATGAGGGGGCTTTTTCTACAGGAATGGATATAAATTATCTAATGGATTTAGACGGCGCAGATGAAGTAGAATTGTTTTTTGACAAAATCCATTTTTTTTTTAATTTAATAGAAGATTTCAAAAAGCCGGTTATCGCGGCGATAGATGGATATTGCCTTGGAGGAGGTTTGGAACTTGCATTGGCATGCGATATCCGAATTGCTTCACCAAAGTCAAGATTTGGGATACCCGAAGTAAAATTAGGAATAATTCCAGGTGGCGGAGCAACATACAGGCTACCTAAAATAGTTGGGATCACAAAAGCGAAGGAAATGATATTTACCGGAAAGATAATAGACGCCGATGAAGCATTAAGGATAAATCTCATAAATAAGATTGCTGAAAAAGACACAAATGTCAAAAAAGAAGCCATAGAAATAGCAAAAACATTAAATACAAATAGCTTAAATGCAATAATGTACGCAAAACAGGCAATGAATAACTATATCAAGGTAAGCAATGAATTCGAAAAAACAGGATTTCTGTTTTGTTTTAGCAACCAAGACTCAAAAGAGGGGCTCAAATCATTCATCGAAAAGCGCAAACCAAAATTCACCAATTAATAAAAAGCCATAAAAAAATAAATAATTCGTTAAAATTTAAAAAAGGCAAAAAAAGAAAGATGGAACTACTCCATCTCTCCTCCCATTCCGGGCGGCATTCCACCTCCCCCTCTACCGCCCTTTCCTTTGGAGCTTATCATGTCGTCTATCCTAAGGATTATTTCAGCAGCCTCGCTTGCACTGTAAATTGCCTGCTGTTTAACTCTCATAGGTTCAAACACGCCAATTTTGTTCATATCTCCTACGCTATTTTTGAAAATATCGACTCCTGTGTTGCTCCCTTCCTTTGTCCTGTGCTTGTTTCTTAATTGAACAAGGGTGTCTATTGCATCCATTCCTGCGCTTTCCGATAATGTCTTCGGGATTATTTCCAATGCGTCGGCAAACTTCTGGATTGAGAGCTGCTCTCTTCCTCCTATGTTGTTTGAATAAGACCTTAGCTCGTTCGCAAGGTCTACTTCTATCGATCCGCCGCCCAATACATACATCCCGTCTTCTATTACGCTGGATATAGCTCCAATAACATCAGTTATAGAGCGTTCTGCTTCGTCTACCACCTGTTGTGTTCCGCCTCTTATGAATATAGTGACACTCTTTGGGTTCTTGCAGTCTTCTATGAAAACCATCTGTTCTCCAGATATTTTGCGTTCTTCTATAAGCCCTGCAAATCCGAGATCTTTTTCGTTCAAATCCTCAAGACTTGTCACTATCTTTGCCCCGGAAGCTTTTGACAATTTTTCCATATCACTTTTCTTTACCCTTCTTATTGCCATTATTCCGGATTTGGAAAGAAAATGCTGTGCAACGTCGTCAATTCCTTTCTGTGTGAATATTACATTTGCCTTGCTATGCGCTATCTTTTCTACCATATCCTTTAGCATATGTTCTTCTTGTTGAAGGAATGCTTGCATTTGTTCAGGTGATGTGATTTCTATTTTTGCATCTATTTCAGTTTTCTCTATCTCCAGAGCAACATCAATAAGTGCAATTTTTGCATTTCTTATCGATTTTGGCATTCCTGGGTGTGCGATTTCCTTGTCAATAAGCACCCCATTTATGTATTGGGTGTCTGCAATGCTACCTCCAGCTTTTTTCTCTATTTTTATCAGGTCATGGTCTATAACCACTTTTCCATCCGCTTCTTTATCTTTTACCTGCTTCACCGCTTTTATCACAAGTTTTGATAAATAATTTTTAACTTGATCATCACCAACATTCTTCGAACTCATTGAAACATTTGCTATTTTCAATAATGTTGCGTCATCCCCTTCGCTGACCTTCTTTGCCCTGCTTTTAAGGATTTCAGAAGCTTTTTGCGCCGCAAACTTGTACCCCTTTATTATGGTTGTTGGATGCACTCCCTGTTCAAGCAGTTCCCCCGCGCCCCTAAGCAGTTCTCCTGCAAGGATTACAACTGTGGTGGTTCCATCACCTGCTTCCTTGTCCTGCGTCTTTGCAATATCTACCATTATCTTTGCAACAGGATGGTCAACATTCATCTCTTCAAGAATTGTTGCGCCGTCATTTGTTATTGTTATATCGCCAAGATCACTTATAAGCATCTTATCCATTCCTTTCGGCCCAAGAGCAGATTTTATTGCATTCGCTACGGCAATCCCTACTGCTATATTGGTTCTTTGCGCATCTCTTCCTAAGACCCTGCTTGCCCCCTCAGGTAGATATAAAACTTGTTGTCCTCCTAATCTATTTTCTTCGTTCATAATTTCACCCTTAATAAACATGATAAATTTATATGAGATATTTAAATGCAAAATAAGATAGTTGTTATTACATTAAATTTGCTGTTATAATTCATTATAATTCATACAATAATAATCTATTAATTATATAAATTAAATTATATAAACTACGGCAATTTCTAATTTAAATACTCAGGAAAAATATAAATATATTACTACAATCTTTGTATTACATATTTCTATTTTATAGTATAATAACATAGAAGTATCTACCAAAAACTTCGTAGAAAAAGCATAAATATCTCTCAAAAATAAAATTAAAGTATTATAACAAAATTATGGAATAGGTATGCACACAAAAGATAATTTCCACCACGAGAATAAAGCAAACAGTAATGATATAAAGGGAATAATCAGAAAGGAAAACGGTAGTGTGCAGAAACAAGGATTCCTAAAACAAATGCTAAAACGCCCAAACAAATTTTTATCTATAGGAATTACATCCTTATTCTTATTAGGAATGGCGTCGGGAATAGGTAGTACTTCATCATTATATTCCAATCAGGGCTATTTTACAACAACCTATACACATAAAAAAAATGAAAACAAAAAGACAAATATTTTACTAATAGATGGGATAATCAAACACATTGCGGACAAAACAAACACCGCCAATAAAATGGACGGGGGAGCAAAACTTCCTATTGGAATAACAGCATATGGAATCAAATTGAAAGATGATTACATACATCCTTATACATTGAAGACCAAGGAAGTTGAAGGCATTGCAACGATAAACTCAATTTCTGCCAAATCTGGCGAGGCAAGCTTGCAATTGAATGTAACTTTAATGGTGGATTCAAATACCATCAAATATTATTGGTTACAAAATGTCGCGGTTTTCAATACACTGGAAAAAAAGGTTTCGTTTAATGATGATATATTCCCATCAAATGATCATAGATATACGCAGATACATAGAGACCAAATTGCAT